>JBFHIO010000374.1:0-2506 GCA_041596435.1 Desulforhopalus sp.
GCGGATCGCCCATGGCTGATCAAGGATATCCTTGAACTCGGTATTTATTTTGCCATCCATACACCAATGAACGCCGCGGAGACTTCCAGTCTGCTCACCCGGCTGCATGAAACGCTCCCTCAAAGTAAAGAGACGCCAGAGCCGCAACAGTCCTCCGTTCTACCCCGGAGGAGTGCAAAACCCTTTCATGGGATGATCGGCGTCTCTCCCTCCATGCGTCAGCTCTTCAGCCTGATTGAGAAGGTGGCAGCCGATGACTATTCAACCGTACTTATCCGCGGAGAATCTGGTACCGGCAAAGAGATGGTTGCCCGCGCAATCCACATTCACAGCAGCCGTACTTCGCAGAATTTTGTCCCGGTAAACTGCGCCGCTATTCCCGATGATTTACTGGAATCAGAGCTCTTCGGTTACACAAAAGGTGCCTTCACCGGTGCCAACGCCAACAAAATTGGACGCATTCAGTATGCTGACAAAGGGACCCTTTTCCTTGATGAAATCGGTGATATGAAACATACGCTTCAGGCAAAACTGCTGCGAGTGATTCAGGAACGGGAATTTGAACCGGTGGGGGCCTTCAAAGCAATCCCGGTTAACACCCGCATTCTCGCCGCCACTCACTGCGACCTCGAGAAGCTGGTAGAGGAAGGAACGTTCCGCGAAGACCTTTATTATCGGCTCAGTGTCGTGCCGATCAACATTCCCTCTCTGCGCGAACGAGCAGAAGATATTCCCTGGCTGATCAACAATTTTCTGACCAAATACGCTGAGAAACGAGATCGGCAGCCCTTTTCCTTTTCCCATGATGCACTGGCCGCTGTTATCCATTATCACTGGCGTGGCAACGTCCGGGAACTGGAAAATCTCATCCAGCATATGACCATTCTCTTTGCCGGTAAACGTATTGAACTGGCTGACCTGCCGGAGCAATTCCAGGATGTTAAAGTACCGGAGGACTTTACCTTTGAGTTCGCCGATCCGGATCAATCGCTGATAAGTGAAGATCCAGACAGTACGGGAGTGCCGAACAGGCTGCCGAAAGAAGCGGAATGGGGACGCGGAGTAGACTTTAACGAGCTGATTAATGATTACGAAACTCAACTCATTATCAAGGCAATGCGACAGACGGGGGGCAACAAGAAGGAGGCAGCAAAACTGCTCAACCTCAAGCGAACGACCCTGCTGGAAAAAATCAAGAAGAAAGCAATAGAAGGAATGTGGGAGAAGTAAAAAAAGGCCGATAATCAGCTGAGGTACTTCTTGAAATTCTCCTCAATCTCGACATCAGTCCCCGGCAAAACGAGGATATCCTGTACCCCGTATTTCACCGCTTTAATAACCTTTGAACGGGTCCAGGCAGGACCTGCCGCAATTATCGGCAGGGAAGAGCGGGAGCTGATCTTGATCGCCACCCCGAAGGCCTGTTCATTGATCTCCTTCATTACAATATAGACCACCTTGAGGCTCTCACCGATATAATTCAGGACCTCATCCTTGAATGAAAGAGTTTTCACGCAGAGACCGCGTTTTTCCAGCAGCCTGATCATCTGGTCGGCGCTCTGTGGATCGTCTCCGACAAGTAGAACATCCAGCACTCCTGCAAAAACAGCATCGCTGCCGAGCAAGTCTTCCGGTCCATCGTCCGCTTCACCTCTCCGCCCTTCTGCTATCGCTTCCTTTTTCTCCTCTTCATTCCTCTCCGGCACCCTGACCAGCCCCTGCAGATCCAGGGCAGAAAGAGGAATCAACAGATTTACTTTTCCCAGCTCTCTGCCATCAACATCAAGAGCCATGGAGGTGAGGTAGTAGTCACCAGGCGGCATCGGCTCATCGGAAGCCAGATCCACTTTCGCAGGGATAACCTCTTCGATCTCCTTGCGGATAAAACGAACCTTCTTCTTGTACAGCTCTTCAAAGCGGGAAGTGTATGCTCCGGTGACGATGTTGGCAATCTCGCCCCAGGCATCCGCCACATCTTCGTTGAAATCCTCTTCTTCTATCGCCGCCTCCAGCTCAGAGGGTGGCAGCATGACCAGCACGCCTCCCATATAGATGGAGGCAGCAAGAGAGGCCACCAGATACGACTTCGCCTCTACCTCACCAACGAGATCCAGATGGGCCAGAACCTGAGTCCCGGAAAGATGCTGAAGGATAAACTCATCTTTTTTTACCACTTCTGTGGTGAGATTTTCGAGCGTTACCTTCACCCCGCAGAGATCAGAAATCTCCTTCCGGATACGTTTCTGGCACTCGCCCAGCAGACTGTCAAGCCGAGCCTTGTGGGTATCCAGCTCTTCGCCAACCGGATAGTTTTCCTCAACGACAGCCTCGACTGCCTGAGCTTCATTCACAATCTCGTCGACACCGACAACCTGCATGACCTTTGCCGGCAACAGCATGTGAACCCTGTCAGGTGGACGACCCGAGAGCTCAAAGTTCATCGAGGAGCAGTAGTACTGGATATCCTCCAGTATCTCCTCATCTTTGAGCGGCTTAACCTCTTTTA
>JBFHIO010000375.1:0-2501 GCA_041596435.1 Desulforhopalus sp.
ATCGCAGAGGGCCTGTACCCGCAGGGCATCCGTAATGTGTTGACAGAGTTCTGGCATGCTGCTGCTTAAAGAGAGGAGTTCCTGCTCAATCTCGGCCCAGTGCTGCCGGCGAAAAAGAACAAATTTTTCCCCCGGATTTAACGCGCCGAACACTTCTCCGGTAATTGCTCCGGCAAGCAGAGCTGTTTCTGCAGAATCGCGTTCTTTATCCCGCGAGATGAGCAATTCCCTTGTCTCACGGTAAAGAATCATCTGTACGAGTCCAATGCCTTCCCGGAGGGTGTTCAGCAGTCGTGTACCGTCGCTGTTCTGTGTCTCATTAATTTCTTCGGTCATTGTTTTGCCTGTCTCAGAGGATAAATTTCACAGCGGATGCCTGTTTTAACTGCTCAAATATATAGATGCGAACTTCTTCACTGGGGACTTCAACCACGGCCTTCATGCTGTGATATTTCCCTGAACTGCTGCTGCGGGAGTGGTTGATCTCAGCCTTGTGGGGATGGCACGCTTCTTTGATACAGTCGATCAGCAGGGCACAATCTTCACCAAACACCTTGTATTCCCAGATGCAGGGGTATTCAATCTCGGGTTCACCCTCAAGCGGGCAGCCATTTGCAAGTATCATAGGTAGTTCTCCTGTAGTTGTGGAATACCCAGAAAAATAAGATACAGGAGGGGCTGCGTCAAGAACTGTTCACTGTCTGATTCTTTTGCGTCTTGCTGCCTCCGACAGAAAACAGCCTGCAGAGTGTTGTTACAAGTTTTTAGCGGGGGCATGATAAGTGTCTAAGAAATAAATTCCCGTCGTTTATCCCGAAAGCAGGAGAAGATGGTGGCACTTTTGACCGCCAGACAGAAATTAACACGAGGATCAGCAGGAGTCCCGGTGGACAGTGATGTCCGGCGTATGGCGCTGCGGGCAATGTTCGCTCTCTCTGCTCAGTCGCAACGGTGTTATGCTCAGGGCAAACGAGCGCTTGTACTCGATGGCGGTATTGCCGGCAGTCGCAGGCCGAAGATCTTTTTCGATCCGTCCTGGAAGAAACTTGAAAAGATGATAGCTGATTCTTTCAACGGCAAAATATTTTGGGAGAAGTCGCAGGTCGGGCTGCGTCTTGTCTTACGAAGATGACTGTGATTGAGGAAGCCCCACCTTCAGGTGTCTTACCCGTGACCACGCTTCCTCAATTCTCCTGCGGAGGGCAATATCATTGCCTGCTCTCTTTGTCATCTCCTCTTCTATTTCACCGAGTATATCAGGCTGGTAACTCAGGTTGTTGCCAATAATCAACAGGTCCATCCCTGCCGCAATGCTGCGGCAGCATGCATCAACCAGTCCCCACTTCTTTGTAATACTCTTCATCTGCATATCATCACTGACTGCTGCGCCTGTCCAGCCGCATTTTTCCCGCAACAGGCGGCGAAGGATCTCAGGGCTGAGAGTTGCAGGAAGGGTGGTGTCATACTGTCGGTGGCAGAGGTGCCCCACCATGATCATGTCCGCCTTGTCTGCCTGCACGAGCCGTTGAAAGGGTATAAGCTCATCTTCGCTCCATGTCTCCGTGATGTCCACAAAACCAAGATGTGAATCAAGCCGGGAGCTGCCATGGCCCGGGAAGTGCTTCAGGCTGGTGAGCACACCCTGCCTGCGGTGTTCTTCAATCCATGCGGTGCAGCATTTTGCTGCTGTTTCAGGATCTTCAGAAAAGCTGCGTTCCAGCAGCCCGATAATTGGATTCTCTTTAAAGGCGTTCACATCTGCAACGGGGGCAAAGTTTAAATTTATGCCAAGGCTGTTTAAGAGCCGGGCGGTCTGCCCTGCTGCAGTGCGGATTGCAGGAGTACCGGCTTCTCCCAGATGGGCTGCTGAGGGTGTTTCCTTAAAACCGCGTTCTTTACGGAAGCGGCTCACCCTCCCGCCTTCCTGATCAACAGCAATAAACAGAGGAGCTGTGCCTGCTGCCGCTGCTGCTGTCTGCAGTGTGCTGGTGAGCTCCTGGACCTGTTCGGCGGAGCGAATGTTGTTGTCGGGCTTTCCGGCTGCCAGATTCTTGTCAAAAAGAATGACACCACCAAGCTTCAGTTCATGGATATCTCTCAGTATTGAGGAGGTGGGGGCAGTGCCGGGGAAGCCGAGGATAAAGAGCTGGCCAATTTTTTCTTTGAGGTTTGTCATTATGTTTCTTTGCAGGGAAAGAGGGTGTCAGTTCTTTGTCACTGTATCACTTTTGTTGGGAAAGGTGGAGTGTGAAATTGAGTGATTTGCACCGTCTCTTTTTATTTTCTATGTTTACTGGCATGAATATTCCTCTTAAATTCAATATGATAATGTGTGCTGACGGAATGCTGACCATGTGATGGGGACAACAGGAACAGAAGTTGCTTGTAAGGGGGGGAACGTGCTCGACCAGGAATATGCCCAGTCGATTGCCCCGTTGGACTTGCAGGAGGAGATGTTGAATGGACAGACAAGCAAAAGTGCTTTCTGGCAAGAGCAGGAG
>JBFHIO010000376.1:0-2499 GCA_041596435.1 Desulforhopalus sp.
AGTATATGGTGCCGACGGTGTGGACTACTCTCCCGTGGCCGAGCGACAGCTTGCCCGCTATCAGGACGACCCGGAAATTGCAAAGTTGGGCATGTGCATGGTAAAAACCCACCTCTCGCTCTCCGATGATCCAACCTTGAAAGGGGTACCGAAGGGATGGCGGTTGAAAATCCGTGAGGTGCTCATCTATGGCGGTGCCGGGTTTATCGTTCCGGTCGCCGGGACTATCAGTCTGATGCCGGGTACCGGCTCCAACCCCGCCTTCCGCAGGGTCGATATCAACACGGATACCGGCAGGGTTGAAGGCGTCTTTTAAACAGGAGAAAAGATGACAGCGCAGATCATCAGCGGGAAAGAACTCCGCCAGGAAATACTCGACGAGGTAAAACTCGGGGTTGCTGAAATGAAAAAAAAGACCGGCAAAGTGCCGGGTCTTGTTACAATTCTTGTAGGTGAAAGTCCCGCCTCGCAGAGTTATGTCAGATTAAAAATAAAGACAGCGCTTGAGTGCGGTTTTCATGAGATTCAGGATACCCTGCCGGCAGAGATAAGCGAAGCTGAGCTGCTCGCCCGCATTGAGGGTTACAATAATGATCCCGCCATCCACGGCATCCTGGTGCAACTGCCGGTGTCGAAACATATTGATGAAAGGAAAATCATCAAAGCCATCAATCCAGACAAGGACGTGGATGCCTTTCATCCAGTCAATGTCGGCCGTCTGATGATCGGTGGTGATGCTGTGCGTTTCCTGCCATGCACTCCGGCAGGAATTCAGCAGATGCTGCTCCGCTCCGGCACTGAAATTTGCGGTGCCGAAGTGGTGGTTGTCGGTCGCTCCAACATCGTCGGCAAACCAATCGCCATGATGCTGGCTCAGAAAGGTGAAGGTGCCAACGCTACCGTCACCCTTGTCCATACGGCAACCCGCGACCTCCCCGGTCACTGCCGCCGCGCGGATATTCTCATTGTAGCCGCCGGTGTCCCCGGACTGGTAAAACCGGAATGGATAAAACCGGGCGCAACGGTAATTGATGTGGGGGTCAATCGAGTGGGCATCAACAGTAAGACGGGCAAGGCCATTCTTCGGGGAGATGTCGATTTTGAAAAGGCAAAGAAGGTTGCCGGCAAGATCACTCCCGTACCCGGTGGCGTCGGGCCGATGACCATCGCCATGCTGATGAAAAACACCCTCCTGTCTGCACAATTGACACTGGGCATCTAAATCTGCTTTGCCCGTTTCTAATAAATAAGGCCTCAGGCATCTCGCCCGAGGCCTTATTTATTGGGAAGAATACCGACGTGATTCTTGACGATGCGAATGAAAAGAAGTAGAAATCAGCATCGAAAAAACTCGGGTTGAAAGAAGACATTAAAGTTTTTTGCTGTCTTCACGCCTCTGTTTGTACTTCTTGCAGTGAAAGAGTAAGGAAAGCTGCTGTTTGGGAATAAAGTGATTTTATCACCCCCGCTGTTCATCATTTCCGCCCCTTCTCCTCTATAAGGAAAAGGCGGAACAGTATCTTACCCACCTGTTCCCATCTGCTTCTCTTCCATATATTCCAGAGTTATTATGAAAAAGTTGATTTTTGTCCTGCTCGTCCTTTCGCTCTCAACGGCCCCGCTCACCGCACTTGCAGAAGAAAAGACCCTCGATCTGCAGTCCGATGCCGATGGCTGGTGGAACCAGCAATCCCGTGAAGATAAAATGCTCTACACCGGACTGGGTGCCGCAGCAGTGATTGGTGTGTGGGGGATGCTCGAGTGGGACTACGGTTCCGCCGGCTGGTACTGGGCGAATGAACAATGGTTCCAGGAGGACACAAAATACGGTGGTGCAGATAAATTCGGCCATTTCTGGTTCACCTACGCCGCGGCCGACGGGCTTACCGCTCTCTACTCAAGCTGGGGATATGAAAAAGACAGGGCCAATATTTATGCGGCATGGACCGCGTGGACCGTCCAGGCGGTGATGGAAGGGATGGATGCCACCAGTGAGACACAGGGCTTTTCCTGGGAAGATATGATTATGAACAGCCTGGGTGCTCTCAGTTCAGTGGTCTTTGAGCGTAATCCCAAACTTGACGACCTTATTGACCTGAAAGTTGAGTATGTTCTCAACGAGACCCCGGAAGGGATCTTTGATGATTACTCAAACCAGTTCTATTCCATCAACCTCAAACTCGATGGCTTTGATTCCCTGAAGAATACCTGGCTTCGCTATGTTGAATTCCAGGCCGGTTATTTTTCCCGCGGCTATAACGAGGACGACCAGTTGAAAAAGCGGGCAGTCTATGCCGGAGTCACTCTCAATTTCTCCCGTATTCTCTATGAGCAGGGGTGGGATAAGACCGGTAAGGCACTTGAATATTTGCAGGTTCCCTATTCTGTCCCCAAGGCTTCTCATTATCTGTAAAGAATTTGCAGCGTCAATTGTTTAAACTACAAGGGCTGTTCCGAAATTTCGGAACAGCCCTTGTAGTTTAAACAATTGACGCTGCA
>JBFHIO010000377.1:0-2497 GCA_041596435.1 Desulforhopalus sp.
AAGAAAAGTAAGCCCCCCTTAAAAACAAAACGGCGGCGCAGACAGAAAGGCAATTCCTCCTGGACCCTCTTTTTTCAGATATTTTTACGCCACAGCCGCACAGACTTCTGCAAAACTTGCAGGATCAAGGCTGGCTTTACCGACAAACAACCCGCCAACACCTTCCACTGCGAGCAACTCCGCAGCATTTTTCGCGGTCACTGCACCGCCGTACAGGATCGTCGCACCGGGGACAGCACGCTTCATGCGAGTCACCATTGCAATGATTTTCTCTGCCGATTCAGGGATCCCGGAGACCGCCGGATCAGTTGGGGTATATGCGAGCATAACCCTGCCATTGAGATCAGCCAGCGACGAGAGCCGGGAGACCTCGGCAACATCCGCAACACAGACAAGGGGTACAATCCCCGCGTCCACTGCCTCAGCAGCCTTGTTCAGGGCATCCTGCACACTCTCCTGGAAATATCTGCGCCGTTCATTATGACCAACGATGGCATATTGCACTACTCCCTTGAGCAGGTCTGCAGCCACGGCACCAGTATAACTTCCCCGGGGGAACGGGGAAAGATCCTGAGCTGCGAAGGAAAAATGCTCCAGCCTGAGACGCTTCGCCTCAGCGGCAAGGCTTTCAATGCTGACCATCGGTGGCGCAATAACCACGGAGAGATCTTTTACGGGGTGCCAGATTCCGGCAAACTGCTCAAGCCAGCGAAGTCCTTCAACAGTCGTCTTGTTACTCTTCCAGTTACCTGTGATATATTTCATGGTGTTCTACCTCCAGGGGAAACCCCTTATGAGAACTCAGAAAAAATCAAAAAGACGCCGCAGGCTGTTTCTTCAGTCTGAATCTGCCAGCATCCGCCGAACTATCTTTTCATCCACGCCACCAACCTCAACCGTCTTGCGGCGTGAGGTCATACCAGAGACAACCATCGCATCCCTGGTCCGGATGCCAAGGCACCGAACAATGAATTGCACCACTGCTTTGTTGGCCTTACCATCCACCGGCGGTGCTGCGACAGCAAGTTTCAGCCGCTCGCCGTAGAGCCCGACCACCCGGCTCTTCTTTGCTCCGGGCTGGATGTGCAGGTCAAGGAGCAAACTGCCATCATGCTTCTGCCTCAGCCAGGGCATCAGACCACCAGATCTTTAGAATGTATTCCGGCCACATCCTTCCCGTGGCCACTTCTGTCGGTGGGCTTTTCATCAAAAACACCGAGGCTGGCGAGATATTTTTCAAGAAGAATATGCACCTCATTGCGAACCATGACCCTCTCCTCTCAAGCCCCCTGGTCAAATCCCCGACCTGGAAGCTAGAATATAAGCACCATGTCTTAGATGAAAACCCGCTCTACCACCAATTCGACATGTTTGAGTTACACCTTCAGCCCACGAACCTGCCCGCTGAACTCAAGAGTATCAATCTGCTCTCTGCAATCCCTGATTCCGGAGAGAAAAAGCATTTCTAATGGTTTTTTCACCGTCTCACTGCGGCAGATACACCGGTGTTCCACTCAACTGCATCAGGGTCGGAACAAGAAATCTCTGCAGAAAGATGATAGCGAGAATAAGGACAAAGGGAGACAGATCAATGCCCTGCATAGGCGGGAGATAGCGACGAATCCGCGCCAGCGCCGGCTCCGTTACCCGGTAGAGAAACTGCACCGCCGGATTGCGCGGATCAGGATTGACCCAGGAGATCACAGCCCGCCCGATAACAATCCACATATAGAGCTGCAATACAAGGTTGATTACTGTAGCAATTGCTGAAAAAAAGTTTTGAAAAAGAGTCATTTTATCCCTTTAAGATTTAAGCAACCCCGCTTCCCGGAGTAATTTTTCCATCCACAGAGGAGAGCAGCAGCCGTTCGCCATCGTCCCCCTTCTCTTTTGCGGCAAGCACCATTCCTTCACTCATCACCCCCATCAATTTTGCGGGCTTGAGATTGGCAACAATGATCACCTCTTTCCCAGGCAGATCTTCCACTCGATAGTGTTCTGCAATTCCTGCAATAATCGTGCGCTCTTCCGGCGCCCTTACCTGCAGACGCAGGAGACGGTCGGAGCCCTTAATCGGTTCGGCACTGATAATCTCCGCTACGCGCAGATCAATCTTTTTAAAATCATCAAAGGTGACAAAAGCGTCATCGGCCTTGTCAGCCTGCTGTTTCTTCTCTTTTCTCCCTTTCTTTTCCTTCCCGGCCGGCTGCTCTTTCTTTTCCGATGTAAGACGGGGAAAAAGATTCGGCAGCTCAACAAGGACAGTCCCCGCGGTAAGCCTACCCCAGTCTCCGGCAGAATCAAGAGATGCCAGATCGCCTTCCTGCAAGTTGAGGGCTGCTGCCATCTTCGCAGCAGCACCGGGCATTACCGGCTGCAGCACGAGGGTCAGCAGACGCAGACTCTCAAGGATGGTGTAGAGGACAGTATCCAGGCGGGTCGCGCTGGCCTCATCCTTCGCCAGCGTCCAGGGTTCACAGGCAACGATATATTTATT
>JBFHIO010000378.1:0-2487 GCA_041596435.1 Desulforhopalus sp.
ACACCCTGCACCGCCTCATCAAGAATTCGCTTGTCGAGCTGCGGGTCTCCACTGCGTTCCGCCATGAAACGCCGGGTAAGCAGACCAACCATTCCTCCTGTCCCGGCAGCAGGAATTTCACCCGTCTCAATATGCCGCCACGCCTCTTCCCCGCTCATCATCTTCCTGCCCATCTGCCGAAGGTAAAACCAGCGTTCGGCAATCAGCAGCCAGACGACAAGACTGACCAGCAGCAGGGGCACCATAACCGGCCCGCCGGTATGAAAAGAGGTGCTCAGAGCATAAAATTGTTCTTCAAAAAAGGTCATCGGGTCGTAATCTTCCCGCGCACTCCGGCTTCCTGACTGCGCAGTTTAAAGATAAGGTTGACCAGCGAAACCGACTGTTCTTCCATGTCGCCAATAATACGATCCACGCCCCGGGAAATCATGTTGTGCAACAGCATCAGCGGGATGGCAACAGAAAGCCCGAGCATGGTGGTTACCAGCGCCTCGGAAATTCCGCTGGACATCATCCGCGGGTCACTCGTTCCGTAGAGGGTGATGACGTGGAAAACATTGATCATCCCCGTAACCGTGCCAAGCAGACCAAGCAGAGGGGAAATAGTGGTAAACATCCCAAGAGTTGAGAGTCCGCGTTCCAGCCGGGGCACCTCCGCAAGGATGGCCTCATGGAGAACATTTTCAATCTCTTCCCGGTCAAGAGTACGGGCGGAGAGCCCTGCTCCAAGCACCCTTCCCATGGGGCGCTTCTGCCATTGGTTCCCCGCACAGAGTGTCTCGCAGGCCAACCAGTCCCCTTTTCCGGCCAGGGATCGGATACGGGCAATAAGCGGCGGTTTCAACTGGCGATAGCGCAGCAGGTAAAATGAACGCTCTGCCACGATGAGCAAACCGAGAACCAGCAGAGCAAGAATCGGCCAGACGATGGGTCCGCCCTGATGGATCTGCTGGATGAAGCTGACCCGGTGGCTGATCAGTCGCAGGGCACCGCCGCGACTGATATCCACCGGCACCGCCGGACTCCTGCCATCCATATAAGAGGCGATGTCGCTGCGCAGACTCGAATCCGGCAGGTTGGCAAGGGCAAAGAGCCTGTTGCTGCCCGGTGTGAAATTAAGGAACCCGGTTTCACTGCCGAGCCGATAGACACCGGTAAAGGGACCGACCATTACAACCTCAGCCTCACTCTCTTTTCCGGAGCGGTCGGTAATAACGGCTTTTTGCAAATTGACCTCACCGGAGCTGCGGATAATCTCCAGCAGCGCCGTATCCATCGTGCGGATATCCTCCATTCCCGGGAATTTTTCATCCCCCGCAACCGCAGAGAGAAAACTTAAGGGCAACCCCTTTTTTCCGCGCAAGGCATACTGCGGATCCTGCCCGATCAGTTCATCAAGATCTTTAGCATTGATGCGGATCTGACCGATCAACTCCTTCACCATGCCGTCGACCTTTTGCAGCTCCACATCAACACTACTCTCCTCCGCAGTGATCTTTTTCTCTTCCTGATGCAGATTGCGAACAGTGGCATTGAGTCGCTTTTTCTTTGCCTCAAGTTTCGCCACCGCCTGTTCAAGAGCCTGGCGGTCTGTGCGGATAGAGGCTTCAATTTCCCGGGCAGACTTCACCGCCGCAGCCTTTTCAGCCTGCGCTTTACGAACCAGCTCTGCCCGCTTTTGATCGGCCTGACCCGCCCCAACCCTCGCGTCCTCCGCCATAAGGGGCTCGACAAAAAGAAAGAGGAGGAGGAAAACCAGAACAGAGGATAGATTCAAATATTTCATAACAGGCCTCAGTTTTGATTTTCGGTGATGGCATGTGCGCCACGAATTTTACCAATGGGCAGATTCACCAGATCCACCGGCTGTTCTTTACGCGCCATGGCGATAACCGTGCGGATCTCCCGCAGCCAGCCATCCCCGAGCTTCTCCCACGTACCGTCCGCTTCGTTAAAACGACCGCAGGTAAGCCCGTCAAGACTGAGAGCAAAGAGGTTCAGCCGACCAAAGCGGAAAATGTCCATCAGCATCGGCCCGTCACCTATATTAATTTCCTCGCGGGTGACCTCGGTGGTAAAACCGTATTCAGCCTCGATATGCAGGGCCTCCATCAGTCGGCGATATTTCTCGCCAACAGAGACGGCGGGATCTCCCATCATCTCCTCCATCCTGCTTAATCTCTCTTTACGCTCTTCCTGAAGGAATGGAGGGCCGTCCGTACTCACCTCCCGCAGCTGAACCAGCAGTTCATCAAGAAAAGGGGCAATTTCTTCGGTAATCTTGTTTATCTCGACAAGCTGCTGCTTCTTTGCAGCAAGTCGCTTGCGAGAAGCCTCGACGCTGTCCTGTAACTTTTCGCTGTATGCAGCAAGCTCCGCCGTCTCACTCGTCAATGCGACAAAGCGGGAGGTGAGGTCTGCACGATCATCCTGCCACTGTTCCACCTTCTTCTGCGCCTGCTGACGGGTGGCAATAGACTGCTGCAG
>JBFHIO010000379.1:0-2474 GCA_041596435.1 Desulforhopalus sp.
CACCAGCAACACACCCTTCTTCAAAGACAAAATCTTCCGCCATACAATAATTAGCAACAACAGCTCCCCTGGCGGCAGCAGACTTCACCACTTGCAATGTCATCCGCTCAGAGTTCGTCATATGCACTTCATAAAGAGTGTGCCCTCCATTTATTTTGCTAATATTACGGAGAATACCTGCCATTGAAAGGACGGTGTTTTTTCCAAAAAGACGACCAAAAGGAACCTTCTTAGAGCAGTCCTCTATTGGTGAATTAAGGCCTGAACAGAGGAGGCGGTAAAGCCACATTCCAGTACAAAGTGCCGTGCGTCCTTTCATGAAACTCCCCTGGTATGTAGGAATAATAAAAGGAACAGTCGTCGTCAGCTGAGGGGCAATCATCTGAAAGAAAGTTCGTTCCCGAGCCGACTCCCTCACCTTATTAAGCTGGAGCTGCTGCAGATAACGCACACCGCCATGGAGAAGTTTAGAAGAAGCAGAAGATGTCGCCATACCAAAATCTCCCTTTTCAATCAGTGCTGTCTTTATCCCGCGCAATGCTGCATCATAAGCCAGAAAAGCCCCTGTGATCCCCCCGCCAATAACAAGAAGATCAAACTCTTTTTCCGCCAGACATTTGAGATCTCGTCTCATTTCTCTTCTTCTCCTTTTTTCGAACAGTAGAACAAACTCTAAAGCCTTCTGAGTCAAGTTTTTATTACTTATGCTCAAAGCCCAAATAAAATGGTATTTTATACTACTTTCTCAGTTTTTTTAGAATTACAATATCTTATAAAGATATAATAAAACATTCTTTGCAACACAAATAATTTCAATTAAAAACAAATCATTGCACGATATTCCCCCCGGGAAGACCTTCACAAATAAGCTTATATTCAAAAACGAAGCGTACCCCCCACATCACGCCAAAATACTTCGATCAGGATTCTAAATCCAAGTCTTTTTCCTGATCTATGATTTAATCGGCTCACAACAGTTCGCTGCTCACTTGCGTATGCAACATTTTCAGGTCTACTGTACCCGTGTCCCAATCTCCTGATATCTCTATAACTGCAACAAAAAAGAAGCCATAGACATGATGCGGTACGGGAGAAAAGATTGCCTTGCGTGCAGCTTTTAATCCTTGATAAGTATCGGACACAAACAGTTTCACGCATGAAGACCCGGATCTTTGAAAGCCTTTATAAAATTTCGCCAGTGGACTCTTGTGCTGACAGATTGACCAATCCCTCTTGCCCAGCTTACTGCGCAGTCGACGACCACTCTATTGTGACGGACTTTTGCTCTATTTTTTTCAAAGTCATGCCAAAATTTGGGGACTTAGTTCCAAGATACTCCGAGTCTTAGGCCTGAACTTGTTTGTACATCGACCGCGATCTAACTTGCGACGACTGCCTGAGAAAGTCAGGCAACAGGCGAGAGTTCACAACTTTTGCTGAGCAATCAACGAGGAGACAGTAGTGATTCCCATACTGAATTTATCCATATCCATGGCCGCATGAAGTAATATACAGGCGTTCGAAAACAACTACGCGCTGGACAGATACAAAAAAGCCCGGTTTTGAAAACCGGGCTTTTCAAAAACAGTTAGAAAAAAATTGTCCGAAACAAACTCACGCCTCGAGCAATCGATCCCTGTTAGAACTGATACGCAATACCAAGGCGGAAGGCAATGTTATCCATTGGGAAGTGTCCTGTCTGGGCTGCGTACTGCACACCGTTTACGTAGCCGTCAAATTCAGCATCAACATCTGCGGAAACATACTGCAGAGACAAATTGAGCATCCAGTGTTCCACAAATTCCCACTCTGCACCGGCAGTAAGTAAAAGAGCAGTAACATCGTCCACATTCATGTATCTGGAGGCACCACTACTCGCAGTGTACGCCCAGGCGGATGTTGCATCAAAATCGCCGGAGAAAAAACCTGCCCCAATACCAACAAACGGGGTAATCGGTGTTTTATTTTTATAACGACCAATCAAACTGATCGTGGGTCCTGCGAGGGAAACATTCCCATCGGTTTTAATGGCCATGGTATATCCGTTGGTGGCTACAGTTTCGGCCTCCATCTGATCATAGGCAAACTCAACCCCGACGTAATCATTGAAAAAATAGGTGACAAAAAACTGTACCGGCGCAACATCCTGATCTTCGTCAAGACCATAGATGGTACCAAGGTACGTCCCCGAACCATATGAGCCCCCTTTGTGACCGGAATCATCATCAGTCAGTGCACGGTATACAGACCGTGTTCCTATCTGCAGATGCCCACGAATAAAGGCAGGGATCACGCTTTTTTCTTCTTCCATAGAGAGATCCATGACCATTGAGCCGGCAGCCGATTCAACGGTCTTTCGGGTCTGCGGTTCCACATGACTGTCAGAAGAAGTTTCCTCTGCAGGTTCAATCACCTCTACAGCAACATCTTCAACAGCAGCGGTTGTTTCTTCCACCTGCGAAGCGGGAGTTTCC
>JBFHIO010000380.1:0-2472 GCA_041596435.1 Desulforhopalus sp.
GCGCAACACCTTCAACTGCCTGCCCTGTCTGGTTGATAGTTGTGCCCGCCACCTGCACAAAGTCTGGATAGCCGATAGCTACAGCCAGTGAACTGTTCTTCGTCAGGTTAAGTAGCTGACTGGTGAGCGGTGGAACGATAACCCGAAGCGCCTGAGGGAAGATAACCAGCGAAAGGACATGCTTTTGTTTGAGGCCAATAGACATCGCAGCTTCAGTCTGACCATGGCTTATAGACTGAATTCCTGCCCGGACAATCTGGGCAACAAAGGAAGCAGTGTAGAGCACAAGACCAATAAGCAGTGCAGAAAACTCAGGGCTGATATTATGCCCGCCCTTGAAGTTAAAGCCCTTTAACTCCGGCACATTCATTTCTACCGGCGCTCCGCAAATAATCCAGGTAACGAGCGGTAAGCCAACGAGAATGCCAAGCCCAGCCCAGAACGATGGGAATTGCTGCCCTGTCTGCTCCTGGCGTTTTCTGGCCCAACGGGATATGGCAAAGGCTAAACAACTCCCAGCAATTGCCGCATACGCCATATACGACCAGGCATAATGCGCAGCTGGTATGGCAAAATCCATTCCGCGGTTTGAAAAGAAGACGCCGGGCATTGGATGCAAAGCCTGCCTCGGGCCAGGAAAAGCCTCATAAAAAAGTGCATAAAAGAAAAAAAGCTGCAACAGAACCGGAACATTCTGAAACAGCTCTACATAGGCTGTAGCCAGTTTTGAGACCAGCCAGTTGGTGGAAAGTGTACAAATCCCAAGAAAGGTGCCGAGAATAGTAGTCAGAACCATGCCGACCAGGGAAATCTTCAGCGTATTGAGCACCCCTACAACCAGAGCACGGCCATACGTATCTGCCGCAGAGTACTGAATAGAGGTTTCCCCAATTTCAAATGCAGCCTCCTTTTCTAAAAAATCAAAGCCACTGGCAATAGATTGCTTGGCCATATTATCCTGGACGTTAGAGATCAGGTAATATCCTATGAAAGCGACCAGCAGAGCCGTCACGATCTGATAGAGTACTCCCCTGGTTTTCTCATCATTCCAGAAGTATGTTTTTCCTGAATTAGTATTGATATTTTCAACCATTGAACCACATGCCGATTTTTTTTTAACGAAGAGAAGTGATTCTATGTCTCAGAATGACATAGAACCTGAAAAATCAAATGATGGGTATTCCCGTGTATGGTTTGGGAATGTCGAATGCTAGGTGGCTGTCCGAGAATAGTAATTTTCGCTCAAATCGAGGCAAACTCGAAAAAGTACCGCAGGCATATAGTTAATATTCCGAGGATAATTTTTCGAGTTTAACGAATATTTGAGTGGAAAGGGCATTCTCGGACGGCCTCCCAGGAGCGTGTCCGGTCGTTAGTAGATGCCTGCTGCCAGTATATGCATACCGCCAGGCCACTTTGACCCAGGTTTACTGCAACCCATTCTGAAACAAAGTTTCCACCAGCTCAAAATGGGTCTCAATACAGTAATCAACACGCAGGTGGTGACTAACTTACTACTTAAATGGAGGAGAATACATCAGGCCCCCGTTGGTCCAGAGAGCGTTTAAGCCGCGCTCGATTCCAAGAGGAGTATTAACGCCAACATTGCGCTCAAAGATTTCACCGTAGTTACCAACCTGCTTGATAATATTATAGGCAAATTTCTCATCAAGTCCAAGCGCATTGCCGTTCCCCTCAGTAACCCCGAGGAAACGCATGATTTTTGGATCTTTACTTTTGGTCATTTCATCAACGTTAGCAGAAGTAATACCAAGTTCTTCAGCATTGATCATGGCAAGAACAGCATAGTTTACGATGTCTTTCCACTGGTTGTCGCCATGACGAACGGCAGGGGCAAGAGGTTCTTTGGAAATGATTTCAGGAAGAATGGCGTAGTCTGAAGCCTTAGGGGCACTTGCACGAATACCTGCAAGCTGTGAAGCATCTGAGGTCATTACATCACAACGACCGGCAAAGAATGCCTGAGAAAGTTCAGCAGTGGACTCGAGTGTTACGGTTTTCCAATCCATTTCATTAGAGCGGAAGAAATCGGCGGCGTTCTGCTCAGTTGTGGTACCTGGAAGAACACAAACAGTAGCACCACTCAGTTCTTTGGCACTTGTGACACCGAGTTTTTTGGGTACCATGAAGCCCTGGCCGTCATAGTAGTTAACCTGAGCGAAGTCGAGACCGAGAGAGGTGTCCCTGCCGAGTGTCATGGTGGCGTTTCTGGTAAGAAGGTCTATTTCTTTTGATTGAAGTGCTGTGAATCGGGTTTTTGCGGTAAGAGGAGTGTAGCGGATGCGATCTTTATAATCGCCAAAAATTGCGACTGCAACGGCGCGTGCTGTATCAACATCAAGGCCTTTCCATACACCTTTCTGATCTGCCTTACCAAAGCCAAAGAGATCACCGTTTACACCTACCTGGATATATCCCTTGTCCTGTACACCCTTAAGGGTATCTCCATTA
>JBFHIO010000381.1:0-2471 GCA_041596435.1 Desulforhopalus sp.
GAAAGGTATCAGCAACACCTGGCATCAGCTCATTCGAGAAGAAATATACCAGCTGAAAGCTTTTGAGGAAACAGTGAAGAGACGTAACAGCTACACCCGCAGAATCTCTTGAGAATTACGACAAAAATCTACAGCTGGAAATCCCATTTATAGAGGAGCCAGTCGCTTGTGCCGAAAATGTTGTCAGCAGGTTTTGCAAACTTATAGGTACAGTGAGGGATTTCCCCTCTGCAAAGGACAAATTTGCCTCGCCCCAGGTAATCTCCAGAGGATTCGACTCACTGCGCTTACGACGGGAATCTATATCAGGACAGCCAATCGACGACGCAAGTCTCTATCACAGGAGAGATCAATACTTTGATCTGGTGCGGGAATGATAGCGATTGCACTGAAGTTATGACGAGAAGTGCAGAAAAGGAGAAGCCCGGGATTCACGAATTTAAAAGAAGGAAGAATAGTGTATGTATTTTACATTAATAGTACTCAAACTGAAGTTACAGGTGTTATGATATCCTCATGTTTTTCCAATAAAGGCTTCTTCTCTTTTTCCCGGGAGGCCTGTGAGAAATTGAGATTTGTTTCCTGCATACTATCCGGTAAAATTTCTACGACCCAAGGGGGGCCACATGATTGACTTCTTGATGAGTTTTTCACCGATCAACCAGGCTTTTCTAGCCACTCTGTTCACCTGGGCGCTCACCGCCGCAGGTGCAGCGCTGGTCTTCTTCACCGCGGCGGTAAACCACAAACTCATGGACTCCATGCTCGGCTTCGCAGCGGGGGTTATGATTGCAGCCAGTTTCTGGTCCCTTCTGGCTCCGGGCATCGAGATGGCGGAAGAGCTCGGGCAAACACCGTGGTTAACAGCAACCATCGGTTTTCTCTCTGGCGGAGTCTTCATGCGCATGGCAGACTTCCTTCTTCCTCACCTGCATTATGGAGGAAAGAAAAGTGAAGGGATTAAAACCTCCTGGCAACGCAGCACCCTTCTGGTGCTGGCTATCACCATGCATAATGTCCCGGAAGGTCTTGCAGTCGGTGTTGCTTTTGGCTCTGCAGCAGCGGGACTCCCTGCAGCAACAATCGGCGGTGCAGTCGCTCTGGCGATTGGTATTGGTATACAGAATTTCCCCGAGGGAGCAGCAGTGTCACTCCCCCTGCGACGGGAAGGGCTTTCCAGGTGGCGCAGCTTTCTCTACGGTCAGGCATCGGGAATCGTGGAACCCTTTGCCGGGGTCTTTGGAGCTCTTTTTGTTCTCAAGATGCAGACCTTTCTCCCCTATGCCCTCTGCTTTGCCGCCGGTGCCATGATTTTTGTGGTCGTAGAAGAACTTATTCCTGAGTCTCAGCGACGTCCGGAAAACATTGATACCGTCACCATGGCCTCCATGTGCGGCTTTACGGTGATGATGATTCTTGATGTTGCTCTGGGATAAAAACAGCTCGTTTTTTGTCTCTTCAGAATTCTGCCAGCCACAACTTCAACCAGTAGCGATAATTTCTATTTCGGCTCCCCTCCCCTGACAGCGAGGGGAGCTTTTTGTATACAGATCCTGTTTAAAAAAAACGGCGTTTCAGAAACGATTACACTCTAAAAATCAGCCGCCATTCTCTATACTGCTCCTTTCCTCCGTTCTTTTCTCGTCCCTTCAATCCCACTGCCTGTTCAATGTTCCTGCAGTCGAAAGGGTCTCAGAGGAATACCATAAATTATTGCAGGCAGCGGCTCTCCCTCCGCCTGCGTACGATCACTTTTAGTATCTGCCTTGCAATCCACAGCATCACAAAGCTGATCCCGATAAAGAGTGCATGGGACAGGTAAAAGTAGAAGGGATATCCGTAGTGTGCATACATCTTGATCGAAGCCGTCGTCATAACCGCTGAAGGGAAGATAAATGCCCAGGAAGAGGTGTAAAATTTCAGATGGATAAATTTTTTATAGAGGACAAGAGTTAAAAACATAAAAGCCAGCCCCACATTATATAAAAGGGTGACAAAAAAATCATACTGATCACTGAAGATACTGAGATACGAGATCATTGCAATTGCCGGAGGAGCAATGAAAATGAACAGAAGAGGTCGAAGATTCTCTTTCAGCTGATCGCAAAAAATAATACGGTAGAGCAATATTGGCGTGAGAATTATCCAGAAGAAAAAACCAATACTGAAAAAGAACTCTAAAAAAGGTTGCGAAACAACCCCCCTGCCGCCAAAGGGTACTATCAGGTTCCCAACTACGGGGATCAGCCAGGCAGGGGTGGCATATTGCAGGTCAATATCTGAATTGACCCAGAAGGCGAGACAATAGAAGGTGACGAGGACCTGCAGCACCGTTCCAGCCCACCAGACAACGTTTACGAGCGGGAGATGAAATGCGGAGAGAATGGTTGCGATTAAAAGGAATGAAACCGGAATACAACCGGAAAATGCCAGGATAACAGGATTATTCAGCTCCTCTGCAACCGCCTCAC
>JBFHIO010000382.1:0-2463 GCA_041596435.1 Desulforhopalus sp.
CAATTCGTCGATTTCAACGATGACGACCTCTGGATTTTCCGTTGTTTTCGACGTCTGACGTAGAAGGATATCGTAGGAGAGAGAATCAAGCCGGGAAAGAAATTCCGGTGGATACAAAAGGAGCAGGACGCAGAACAGCGCCATAAAGAATCCGGCGAGCACAGCCCCACGGGCAAGAGCTTTATCGCCAAAAAGACTGGAGAAGAGAGAGAAGAGAATGCGCATGGCATTAAACGGTGCAGAGCCGGTTTCCCGACTCTGCACTACGTGGATTAGTTCCAGACAACGGCTTTTTCAAGCCAGCGACACTGTTCATCGCTGTATTTGTCCCGATGTTCATCAAAGGTTGAAAACGGCCCGTCTTTCTGCCTGTTCAAGGCACAGACAAACTCCCTGCCGTCTTTTACTTTTACGAGGATAAACACTTCGTACGATCCAGTCATAATCAGCGCCTCCCTGTTCTTTTATTCGATCTGAAACTTGAAAGATGGCAGCAAAATCGCCATCGTGATATAAAATCAGCCCGAACAACACATGCACAAACCGAACGCTTTACTTACAGCGCCCTTATGCATACTATTACTAATTGTTTCTTTAAAAGTCAAAGATGATTTTTCCATGTATTCGTGGGAAAGCACCCATAACGCACTCAAAATATAATAAGATTATAGATGACAAATAACAGTATTTTTGATTCATTACCCACGAGGAAAAAAGTGAAAGAAAATGATACGGAACAGCGACTGCAGAGTCTTGAAGAGAAAATCTCCTGGCAGGAAGAGACCATTGAACAATTGAGTGAGGTACTGCTGGATCAACAACGGCAAATCGACAAACTGACAGAGGAGCAGGAGAAACTTCTCAGCCTGACAGAGGTTGGCGGTGAGAAAGTTCCAAATGAGAAACCTCCGCATTACTAAGAAAGCAGCCGTAAAACCCCGCCGGGCGGCGATACTCCCGCCGCATCACTCCACCGCTTCAAGCTTCGCATATTTTACCAGTAGAAGGACCTCGCCCTCTTCGGGAAAATCCACGGTAATTCGTCCCGAAGAACGGTCATGGATGGCCACAATCCTGCCCGCTCCCCAGGAGGGATGAAGAACCTTCATTCCCTCCTGCAGCTCATTTACGGCAAGTGCCCGACGGGGACGCAGTGACGCTTTTTCCTCAGGTTCCACTCTGCGCTCTTCCAGCTGAACGCCCTCTTCGGCATGCACTGCGGCAAGATATCGGCGGACAATGGTGAGATCCTCCCCGCGAATCGTGCCCCCTGCAGCCACACCCGCATCGATTCGCCGCCCCAGCTCTGCCGAAACACCTGCATTTTCTTCGTAAAGAAAACGGCTCGCCCGCACCTGATTTGTCGGGCGTTTGATGCTCCCCCTCACCATTGCCTTCTTCAGGCGCGCGTCCGGCGGATAGATACAGACCAGCTTTTCAATCGCCCGGGTAATGGCCACATAGAAGAGCCGCCGCTCATCCTCCATGCTCTCTTCCCCGCCCTCTCCTTTAAAGAAGGGGAAGCAACCCTCCTCCAGTCCCGGCAGGATAACCAGCGGCCATTCAAGACCCTTGGCGCGATGAATCGAGGTGAGAAGCAGGCTTTCTTCTCTTTCTGCCCCGCCCCGACAACGAAACTCCTCAATTCGATCAAGCAGCCCATTCACCGACAGGTCGTCACCGCGGGCAAAATCAATCAACGCTTCACAGGTTTTCACCCGGTTCTCCGCAGTCACCGTTCGCGCGGAGATACTGTGGTAAAAATCGTAGAGGTCCAGTTTGTCCACCAGCCTGCGAAGCAGCGGCGCGGCCGGAGAGTTCCCATCCTGTTGCAACAGCCAGCGCCAGACGGCGATAATATCCTCAATACGCCGGAGGATAAAAGGTGGCAACTTTCTGCGCACCCCGCCGGAAAGACAGGCGGCTGCCTCCCCGGGCGCACTCTGCAACAGCGGCAGCATGCGGTTCAGCACACTCTCCAGCTCCTCTTTTTTTATCCCCGGATGGGGCTGATTGAGCATGGCGCGCAGGGTCGCTTCCAGACTCTCTGAAGCAAGATCGGTAAAACGTGAGGCTGCAAGGCGCAGATAGCCGAGCAGGGCAACAATTTCCTCACAGCCGAAGAGATCCGCCCCGCCCTCAAGCCGGTAGGGGATACCCTCGCTGAGCAGAGCCAGCTCCACCGGTACGCTCTGTGCATAGAGACGCACCAGCACGGCAGCCTCGGCAAGGCGGCGGCCCTTTTTCTGCCAGTCACGCAGTACGGTGGCTACCGGATGGGTGCCCGGCTGCTCTTCAAGGGAGAGAATTTCGGTGGGACCGTTGCTCTCATGGGAAATGCAGAGCTTTTCATCACGCCGCAGGTTGTTGGCGATGAGGTGGTTCGCGGCCAGCGACAGGGCGTGGCCGTAGCGAAAGGTAAAGGAGAGGCTGTAGTCGCAGGGGGAAGGGAAATCGAGGGCA
>JBFHIO010000383.1:0-2462 GCA_041596435.1 Desulforhopalus sp.
GATATGGAAAAGAGTGAGCTGCCGGTATGATTATGTTTCTACAATCTGATCGGAGGTCCCCATACCCTGGCACCAGCACCTGCTGCCAGCAACGCACTCTTTGAGAAGGGCTCCAGATTATACCTTTTCTTCAAACAGGAAGATCTCAGCCTGAGATTGCTGATACACTGATCTATCCGTGGTTGTCCCTGGCTGAACATGAAGCAGCAACGAGGTTTTTCCTCCCTGAGCACCTCAAGAAGATTTCGTTTTCTGAAATTCAGGGGAACGTTTTTCCAAAAAAGCAGCCATCCCTTCTTTCTGTTCTTCACCGGCAAAACAGAGGCCAAAAAGATCCGCTTCATAGGAGCAGGCCCTGGTCAGATCCATTTCCATCCCGTTGTTCACCACTTCCTTGCACAGCTGCACTGCCGCAGGCCCGCGGGAACCGATTAATGCGGCCAGTTCCAGGCATTCCTCCATAAGTGTTTCCTGAGGAACGACCCGGTTCACCAACCCGATCCGGCTGGCTTCAGCGGCATCGATTACCTTTCCGGAATAGAGGAGTTCACAGGCCAGGCCCTTGCCGATCAATCTCGGCAATCTTTGCGTTCCACCAAAACCAGGAATGACTCCGAGGTTCACCTCGGGCTGCCCGAACTGGGCATTGTCACTGGCCAGGCGGATATCGCAGGAAAGAGCCAGTTCGCAGCCGCCGCCCAGGGCAAAGCCGTTTATTGCCGCAATAACCGGTTGCGGCAGATTTTCAATAGTCCGGGTAACGGCCTGGCCAAGCCTGCCGAAGAGCCTTCCCTCATCAGCGGTCAGGCCCTGCATGAAGGCAATGTCTGCACCGGCTATAAAGGCTTTTTCACCGGCTCCGGTGAGAATTACCACCTTTATTGTCTGGTCTCGGCTCAGTTCCGTAAAACAGGAGAGCAGCTCCTCAAGCATTGCTTTATTTAAGGCATTGAGTGCTTTGGGCCTGTTGAACGTTACTATGGCCGAGGTTTTGTTTTTTTCTACCAGGATGTTTGTGTAGTCCACTGTAATTCTCCATGAGATGTGTTGATTTCAGGTGCTGCAACTTTTCAATGGAACTGCGGGCTTATGGTTTGAGGATACATTCCCGGGAAGGCATAGTCACTCTTTTGATTAAGGTCCCCGGAAGAACTCCCTGCTGGC
Source organism: Desulforhopalus sp. (assembly GCA_041596435.1). Lineage (GTDB taxonomy): Bacteria > Desulfobacterota > Desulfobulbia > Desulfobulbales > Desulfocapsaceae > Desulforhopalus. Next base: position 1,165 of record JBFHIO010000383.1, read on the forward strand.
AATGGATGGCCGCAAGGGTTGTGGATCAGAAGTTCAGCGCTTGCCTTTGATCCTTTCTCGTCTTTTCCATGAGAAAAGAGTACCTTTCTATAGGGAAGCAAAACAGACGTAAATTCGACTGAGAGGGCAGGCAGCTCATGGCAGAAAATCCAGTCCCATTGTCTCATTCTTCAGCGACATCGAAAAGTAGGGAACCACTTTTTCGTGCCCGCGGAGTGACCAGGGTGTATCACGCTGGTGAGGTGGAGGTGCGGGCGTTAAACGGCGTGGATCTGGATCTTTTTGAGGGTGAGCTGGTGGTTCTACTCGGCGCGTCCGGCAGTGGCAAGTCTACGCTGCTCAATATCCTCGGTGGTCTGGACTCGTTGACCGATGGCACGTTGACCTTTCGCGGTAAAGACCTGACCACCGCCACCGAGCGGGAGTTAACTCTTTATCGCCGAGACACCGTCGGTTTCATCTTTCAATTTTACAATCTTATTCCCAGCCTTACCGCCCGCGAGAACGTCGATCTTATCACCGACATCGCCCCCGATCCCATGAATGCTGAAGAAGCGCTTGATCTCCTGGAACTCGGGGATCGGATGGATCACTTTCCCTCACAACTCTCCGGCGGGCAGCAGCAGCGTGTTGCCATTGCCCGTGCCATCGCCAAACGCCCTGATGTTCTTCTCTGTGATGAACCCACCGGGGCACTGGATGTGAAAACCGGGGTGATGGTTCTTGATGCCATCGACCGTGTAAACCGGGAGCTGGGCACGCTGGTGGTCATCATCACTCATAACGCCGTTATCGCCGATATGGCCGATCGGGTGATCTTCCTTTCCGACGGCAAAATTACCCATATTCAAGAAAACCCTGTGCGTCGCCCCGTGGGCGAGCTTTCCTGGTGAGCGGCAATGCGCCCCCTTGACCTGAAACTCCTCCGAGACCTCGGAGCCATGAAAGGGCAGATGGCGGCGGTTGCCATGGTGATGGCCTGCGGGCTGATGGTCATGATCATGGAGCGCGGGCTGGTTGTGTCGCTGGAGACATCGAGAGATGCATATTACCAGAGTAACCGACTGGCGGATCTCTTCTGTGATCTTAAGCGGGCACCCAATTCGCTGCGTGTCCGTCTCTCTCATATCCCCGGTGTCGCGGTGGCCGAAACCCGGGTGAAGGGCAGTGCCGTCCTTGATATTCCGGGGACAGCGCGATACCAACAATATGCAGCCGCTCCCGGGCACCGTAGATCGTCGCATCAATGGTGTCACCAGGCATAAAACCATGGGCCTCGGCAAAAGCATCGCTCACCA
>JBFHIO010000384.1:0-2440 GCA_041596435.1 Desulforhopalus sp.
GCAGGAAGAAATTTACCGCAGGTATATAACGGATATCGGAGTCTAGTGCTTACCTCCGAGGATGAATTTTTGACTGTAATAAAGAAGATGGGCGAGTATGCAAGGTTCCCTGAAGAAATTCGAGAAACTGGAAAGCACTTAATTAAAGAGGATATGGGAAAAGACAGGAAGGTGAACGGGAGTCTATGGAAATGATAATTATTATTGACACCTGTAAATTGCAGCGGGTATCTTTGAAAGAGCCATTGCCGCGAATTCAGAGGGGTTCGGGGAAAAATGGAGAGTATGGGGGAATATAATTTCCGGATAGAGGGAAAAAGAAAAATGTCTCGATTGTCACACCTTTTTCAATTGCCACTGCGGGTGTTTTGTTTCTACAGAGATGGTTTCAGGCGCATGAAGGTTGGTAAAACCCTGTGGCTGATTATCGGGCTGAAGCTTTTCATCATGTTTGCGGTGTTGAGGCTCTTTTTTTTCCCGGATTTTCTCGGGACAAATTTTTCTACAGACCAGCAGAGGGCCGACTACGTTGCCGAACAGATAACGGGCGCGGCACAAGAGTAATATTTTTTTGAAGTACAACTACGGAGGATCTGATGGAAATTGATCTGGCCTCGGTGAACTGGGCGCAAGCGCAGTTTGCCCTGACGGCATTGTATCACTGGTTGTTTGTCCCGATTACGCTGGGGCTTTCTTTCCTGTGTGCGTTTTTCGAATCAATCTATGTGAAAACAGGAAGTGAAGAGTGGAAGCGGCTTACCCGCTTCTGGATGACCCTTTTCGGTATTAACTTCGCCATCGGCGTTGCCACCGGGATTATCCTGGAATTTGAGTTCGGTACCAACTGGTCCACCTACTCATGGATGATGGGCGATATTTTTGGCGCCCCGCTGGCCATCGAAGGGATTGCCGCATTTTTCCTTGAGGCTACCTTTTTTGCAGTGATGTTTTTCGGCTGGAATCGAGTGTCCAAAGGTTTTCACCTCTTTGCCACCTGGATGGTTGCCATTGGCTCAAGTCTTTCCGCACTGTGGATCCTTGTCGCCAACGGCTGGATGCAGAATCCGGTGGGGATGCGTTTCAATCCTGATACCGTCCGTTTTGAGATGGAGAACTTTTTCGCGGTGATTTTCAATCCCGTGGCCATTTCCAAATTCACCCACACCACAACCTCCAGCTTTGTTGTGGGTTCCTGCTTGGTCATTTCGATCTCCTGCTGGTATCTGCTGCGTAAGAAACATGTCAGGATGGCGAAGCGTTCCATTGCGGTTGCGGCCACCTTCGGTCTTCTTGCTGCCATTGCTACTGCAGTCACCGGTGACGAATCCGGCTATGATGTTGCTGTTTATCAGCCGATGAAACTCGCTGCCGTTGAAGGTCTGTATGATGGGCATGAAGGACAGGCCATTGTTGCCTTTGGTATTCTCAATCCGGAGAAAAAGCCGGGTGTAGAGGGGCCGGAGTTTAATTATGAGATCTCCATCCCCAAAGGTCTCTCTTTTTTAGCGACCAGAACATTTGATGGTTTTGTCCCCGGTATTAATGATCTCGTGTACGGGAATCCTGAACATAACGTGATGGGGGCTGTCGAGAAAATGGCAAAAGGCAAACTTGCCGTGGCTGCCCTGAAGGATCTGAAGGCGGCGGCAAAAGCTGGTGATGATACAGCGAAAGCTGAAGCCCTGACGCGCTTTGAAGCCAATTCTGACTATATGGGCTGGGGCTATATGAAAGATCCTGTCGATGCGGTTCCGTCGGTGCCCACCGCCTTCTACTCTTTCCACTATATGGTATATGTCGGCTCCTTCATTATTTTCGCGATGTTCCTCTTTCTGGTCTTCAGCAGGCGGGGCAGCATGGATCGTCAGGTCTGGCTGCAGCTGCTCGGGATTCTCTGTTTTCCGCTCATGTATGCAGCCTCTGAACTTGGCTGGGTTGTTGCCGAGGTAGGGCGTCAGCCATGGGTTATGCAGGGACGGCTGCTTACCGATGTGGCGGCTACAAAAATAGATGCAGGACATGTTCAGGCTACTTTCTTTATTTTTCTTGTGCTCTTTACCGTTCTCGCTATTGCCGAAGTCGGCATAATGATCAAACAAATCAACCTGGGACCGGAGGCCGAATAAAATGATTGGAAGCCTGGATATTTCAACGTTGCAGGTAATCTGGTGGGTTATCTGCTCTATAGTCGGGGCACTTTTCCTTTTTATGACTTTTGTACAGGGCGGTCAGACGCTGCTCTGGCAGATTGCCAAAACGGATCAGGAGAAAGCCCTTGTCATCAATTCTCTCGGACGAAAATGGGAGCTATGCGGTTCAGGTCCTTGTCGAGCGTCTTCCAACGCTTCGTGTGCTCTTCCTTTTCCGACATCGTCGCTCTGGCCCGTCATGAATCTGTTAAAAACGGCGCAGCGCTACCGTGCCCGGCCTTGCAATGCAA
>JBFHIO010000385.1:0-2439 GCA_041596435.1 Desulforhopalus sp.
ATAAGAATTACGAAAACTTGCTCATTGAAGTCAATGACTTCGAGAGCCCGTTTGCTTTGTTGTTATTCAGTTTTCAAGGATCGTTACTTTTCTTCCTGTAATCAGGAAGATGCGGTGCGAATTCCGCCGTGCAACAGGAGAAGATTTTTACCAAATCTTGACTCCCCTGTCAACACTTTTTATTTTCTGCCGATCGTTTATTCTGCAGTGCAGATTCGCGTTCGGCGAGCTAGCAGTATTTATCATTTCTGATCCATCCTGTCAACCCTTTTTCAAACCCTCGCAGCAGACTCTCTGTGGCGTTTTGCCCATGTTATCTGCAACGAAAGCGGGAATATACGTTACCTTGCCTCCCACGTCAACACCTTTCTAAAACTAACTGCTATTATGTTTTTTGAACAGGTGAAATGCACTGCCGGAACCTGTTTAGAACAGGGATAAACGACCTTCTCCCCTGTTAACAAGACCAGCCTCCCCACCTATAACCCTCCAGACAGCCCAATCTCTTTAATAGTATGGACCAGCAGGTTTTTAATGTTGTGAGCGTTATTATTAAAGACTTCAAGAATGTCTTCCCAGCTCACAACAACCTCCTCTTCTTTCCATGAATCATAGTCGGTCGACATCGCCACACTGGCATAGGGGATTTTCAACTCATTCGCCAGTGCTGCCTCTGGCGCTGTAGACATGTTAACCAGGTCTGCCCCCCATATACGATACATCCTTGATTCGGCCACCGTGGAAAAACGAGGTCCTTCAATAGTAATGACACAACCACCCGCATGGGCTCTCAGACCAAGGTCCTGCGCAGCACGATACAACCTTTGCCGTAACCCGGCATCAAAGGGGTGGGCCATGGCTACATGCTGCATTCCCTCTTCAAAGGAATCGAAAAAGCTGTTTTTACGAAAACGGGTAAAATCGATAAACTGATCAAGAACAACCATATCACCACGAGCAACATCTTCCCGCAGGCTGCCACAGGCTGTGGTCGCCAGAATCGCCGAAACCCCTGCATCCTGAAGAGCCTTGAGATTTGCCCTGTTATTCACCTGTGTCGGACTATATTGATGCCGCCGCCCGTGACGGGCAAGCAAAACCACCTGTACCCCCTCTATAGAACCGCAGGTAAGCGGGGAAGATGGCGCTCCATATTCTGTGGTCACTTCAATCTCTTCAAAATTCGTCAGAAGGTTGGGGTCATCCAGTCCGGAACCTCCAATAATTCCTATCTTGTCCATATTGTCTCTCCTGTCTCAGAGCTTTAATGTGTTGTGGGAACGATACCCTCACGGGGGGATACATGACTTTTTTTCTCATGCAATATTACACAATATTTTGTACTGTTTTCGATTTCGCAGTCCTGCAGAATTACGTCAATATCACAAAGGAGTATACCATGTTAAAAGTTGGATTTATAGGATGGCGCGGCATGGTCGGGTCCGTCCTCATGGAGAGAATGCAAACCGAGAAGGACTTTCAGGGGTTTGAATCAACCTTCTTCACAACCTCTCAACAGGGTCAGGCCGGGCCTGACATGGGGTTCGGAACCACTCCTCTGCAAGATGCACGGGATCTGGCGCAACTCTCTGATATGGATATTATTGTTTCCTGTCAGGGAGGCAGCTATACAACTGAAATTTTTCCTCAACTGAGAAAACAGTGGAACGGCTACTGGATTGATGCCGCCTCCACCCTGCGGATGAAGGACGATGCCGTTATCGTTCTTGATCCAGTTAATCGTAATGTCATTGAGAATGCACTGCAACGTGGTGTGAAGAATTTTGTCGGAGGGAACTGTACGGTTTCCCTGATGCTCATGGCATTAGGTGGTCTGTTTGAAAAGGGACTTATCGAGTGGATCAGTTCCATGACGTATCAGGCTGCCAGCGGCGCTGGAGCCAAAAACATGCGTGAGCTGATTTCGCAGATGGGTGCTCTGGAGAATGAAGTCCATGACCTCCTCGCCGACCCCGCCTCAGCCATTCTGACAATAGACAGTGCCATTACCTCAAAGCTTAATGATGGAACCCTGCCCACCCGGAACTGGGGCGTGCCTCTCGCAGCCAGCCTTATCCCATGGATTGACGTCCCGGTAGAAAATGGTCAGTCGAAAGAGGAGTGGAAAGGCTATGCTGAGACCAATAAGATTCTCGGCAACGACAGCAATAATATGTTACCGGTCGACGGACTTTGCGTGCGGGTAGGTTCCATGCGTTGCCATTCCCAGGCATTTACGATCAAAATGACAAAGGACATCCCAGTTGCCGAGATTGAGCAGATCCTCGCAGCGCACAATGATTGGGTTAAAGTTATTCCAAACGAAAGAGAGCTCTCTTCAAAAGAGTTGACCCCTGCCGCCGTTGCCGGGACACTCAACGTACCCATAGGCCGAATTCACAAGATGAAAATGGGTCCAGAATATCTCACAGCATTCAG
>JBFHIO010000386.1:0-2433 GCA_041596435.1 Desulforhopalus sp.
ACAACTTCTTCATTAAAGGCCCATAGATCTTCCAGAGAGCCACCACCCCGGATCAGAACAATGACATCATGCCTGTTCAAGTTATTTAAGGTGTCGATTGCAGCGGCGATTTTTCCTGCAGCCTCATCTCCCTGGACGGGGACGGGGAGAAGTTCAATATGAGCCGATGTTCCCCGCAAGCGGATTGTTTTTAGAAAATCGATAAAAGCAGCTCCTGAAGGTGAACTTATCACTGCTATTTTTTGTGGTGCGACTGGTATCTTGAATTTACGAGCCTCATCAAAATATCCTCTGGACAAGAGTCTTTTCTTTAGTTTTTCAAATTCCTGCTGCAGTTGACCTGAGCCGTTCACCTCAACACTGTCAACAATGAGTTGATAGTTTCCTCGTGGTTCGTAGACAGATATCCGACCAAAACAGATCACCTTTTGACCATCTTTGAGTTCCAGACCGACAAAACGTTTCTGGCGTTTGAACAGAACTGACTGTAATTGAGCTTCGGAATCCTTCAGAGTGAAGTAAGAGTGACCGGAAAGGGGAGTGCGCAGGTTGGAAATTTCTCCGGAAATATGTACAAATCGGAAGCAATTTTCCAGTATCTCTTTGAGGTTACTTGTAAATTGACCGACAGTCAGGATTGTATCAGATGAGGTTGAAGGCATGTTGTTTTGCTGGTAAAAGTTGGACATCGGCCGGTTTCCCAATGACAGCAAAAGGGCAATCGTTTATATTGAAAACCCTGTTGAATCCTTACACTGGTGTTAGAAATCTTTTCTGCCTGCAGAAAATTGAGCTGCAGACCATTCAAAATAAAGGGAGAAATATCGCATGTCAATCGAGAGTGCGTACAATAAGCGTCTTGGTCCCGAATCAGCCGTTGATAAGGTTGAAGCGATTCTTGAGCATATCAACGTTCCGCAACCGGCAATCCAATATATCAGCCGCAACGCACGGGTGATTAAATGGCTGCTTATTCTACTGGTAATCATTATCATATCCTTCTCACTCTGGCGATCCTCGCATCAAAGACATATCCAGAATGCGGCCTCCGCTCTTGCAGTCGCAACAAGTGGAGTTGAAGATCAACGCCAGGCAGCCCTTGAGAAAATAATTGAAGAGCATGGTTCTACCACTGCCGCCACCTGGGCGAAAGTAGAACTGGCCCACCTTTCAATGACTCAGGGAAATTTCAAGGATGCGGCAGATCGTTTTGGTGCACTCCGAAGCGAAATTTCCGAGAGCAATCCTCTCTACGATCTGCTTCTCTATGGTGAGGCACAGGCACTTGAAGGGGCAAAAGACTATGCCGGAGCAACCGCCCTCTATCACAAACTGCAGAATATCGCTGGATATGAATTCATCGGTTTCTACGGAGAGGGGCGGGTTCTTGAAGAACAGGGCCAGACTGAACGGGCTCTCGCAATTTATAACGATTATGTAGTAACTGCCGGTGATGACCCAAATATGGCTCAGAACAAACAGCTTATGCAGTCCAGAATAGAGCAGGTAAAAGCGGTTATTGCAAAATAATAAACAAAACTGCGATTAAGCAGGGGAGGCAGTATGCCGGGTTATGAGATTTTTGGGGAAGAAGAACGACGTCATATCAATGAGGTTCTTGATACTGGCGTTCTTTTCCGTTATGAGTTTGGAGAACAACGCAAGGGAATTCATAAGGTGCGTGAATTTGAAGAAAAATTCGCGGCCTATACCAGTACCACCCACGCACAGGCAGTTACTTCAGGATCCGCTGCTTTGAAAGTGGCACTCATGGCCCTCGGAATTGGGCCCGGTGATGAGGTTATCACCCAGGGATTTACTTTTGTTGCAACCTGGGAAGCAGTTCTTGAGGTTGGAGCCACTCCTGTTTTTGCTGAAATTGATGACACCCTTAATCTTGATCCTGACGATATCGAAAATAAAATCACTGACAGGACAAAGTGCATTATTCCTGTTCACATGATGGGTGCTCCGGCGAGAATTGAGCAGATCGTTGCCATTGGTGAAAAACACAACATCCCCGTACTCGAAGACACTGCCCAGGCCACTGGTGCCCGTCTTAACGGAAGGCATCTCGGCAGTTTCGGAGCATGTGGTACGTTTTCCTTTGATTCTGTAAAGACTCTTACCACCGGTGAGGGGGGGATGATAATCACCCGGAATGCTGACCTGTGGAGAAAGATGAGTGAGTATCATGACCATGGCCATGATCATGCTGAGAATCCGGGAGGACGCGGGGCTGATGGCCGTCGTTTCTTTGGATCCAACTATCGTATGATGGAACTCCAGGGGGCAATTGGACTGGGGCAAATGGAAAAGCTTGATTCACTTATTGCCACTCAACGCACAAACAAAGCCCGCCTGAAAAAAATTCTTTCTGAAATCCCCGGGGTAAGTTTCCGTACCATTCTGGATGAAGCCGGAGATAACGCT
>JBFHIO010000387.1:0-2427 GCA_041596435.1 Desulforhopalus sp.
CAGGCACCAGCTCGGAGATGGCATCGCGGCCGAGGTAGCCGGTCTGCTGGCAGTGCGCACAGCGCCCGGCCTTGAAATAGGTGGCATCGGCGGGCAGTTTGTTTCCTTCAAGCTGTTCCGGCGTGAGGGTGGTCTCCTCTTTGCAGTGCTCGCACAGGCGGCGGATGAGGCGCTGGGCGAGAATCCCTTTGAGCGAGGTGGAGAGCAGGTAGGGGGAGATCCCGAGGTCTTTCAGGCGGGCCAGGGCGGCAATGGCAGTGTTGGAGTGCAGTGTGGAGAGGACAAGGTGACCGGTGAGGGCGGCACGTACCGCCAGTCCCGCCGTCTCCTCGTCACGAATTTCACCAATGAGCATGACGTCGGGGTCTTGACGGAGGAAGGTGCGGATGGCGGAAGCGAAGGTGTAGCCCGCACGGGTGTTGACCTGGGTCTGACGGATCATCAGCAGTTCGTATTCTATCGGGTCTTCAACGGTGAGAATGTTTTTGCTGATGGCGTCCTGCTCACGCAGGGCTGCGTAGAGGGTTGTGGTTTTTCCGGAACCAGTCGGCCCGGCGACGAGAATCATGCCGTAGGGAAGCTTGAAGATCCGGTGGAGGCGGGCCTGAATCTCCTTGCTGAACCCCAGCTCGCGCAGACCGAGGGTGGAGCCGCCACGGGAGGGGAGCAGGCGCATGACGATGTTCTCCCCGAAACGGGTGCGCATTGAGGAGACACGAATATCAAAAGATTCGCCGAAGAAGTCAAAACTCATGCGACCGTCCTGCGGCTTGCGCTGTTCAGCGATATCCATCCCGGACTGCACCTTCACATTGGTGGTGATCCGTGAATGGAGCGAGATGGGGAAGACGTAGTTCGGTTTTATAACTCCGTCGATGCGGAACATGATGCGGCAGCTCTTGTCGCTCGGGGTAATATGGATATCTGTTACCCGGTAGGAGACGGCAGAGCCAAGCAGGTTGTGTACCAGCTGCTGGACATCAACTTCCATGGTGGGGTTCTGGCGCAGTTTGTCGGTGATCTGGCGGATCTCATCCTCGATGGGATACTCAATCAGGTAGTAGAAGCGGTCGATCATTTTCTGCAGCAGACCGGAGGCGGCGATGTGCACTTTTACAATGAGCCCGGTGATGCGATAGACCTGCTCGGCGGCCTTTTGATTGAAGGGGTCGCCAATGGCGATATGCAGCTCGTTGCCGTCTTTGCTCAGGATGAGGAATTCATAATGGGTGGCTACTTTGGGTGGCACGAGGGCGAGCAGTTTGGGGTCCGGCAGGAATTTTCGCAGGTCAACGAAGGGTTTATTGACCTGTTCACTGAGGACGAGAGCGAGGTCTGTGTCGGTGATCATTCCGAGACGGATGAGACATTCGCCCATCAGTTCGCCGGTGGCTTTTTGTTCGCGCAGGGTGAAATCAAGCTGTTCCAGGGTGATCAGGTTCTGCTGGCTGAGCAGGTCGCCGAGGCGTGGTGGAGCTGTGGCCATGGTAATTTTCCTTGCTGGCAAAACAATTTTAAAGGGACCCTTGAATGCGACGGCCGCGAAATATGGCCGGGGATCATTTCAATTTCGGGCTTATTTTTTACCCCGGAGAAATTCCATAATAAGTCGCTGAAAAAGGTTTGAGGATATCTTTAACAGTTCGTACAGTGCTTATATTTCGGTAATATACTGTTACTGTACCATTTTCAGTATCCTCTTTCCAGTGCAGAGGAGGGCGAGTATGGACCTGATATCAGGAAACCGTGAATAATCGCCCATCTTCTTTGTTACAGGTGAAGATTGTCCCTGGAGGTAAGCGCGAGACTCCGATATCAGCAACATGTATGCTGTAAAAAGTCTTTCCGTGTCTCGAGCACGAACAAAAAGTAAGGTCCTTTATGACACCAAAGATATTATTTTTCTCATTATTTTTTCAGATGAGCAGAAACAGCGCTTGAAGAGCTTTTTTACTTTTGGTAACCAGTTGATTATGAAAGATTTTTTCTGTCAGATATAATATGTTTTTCTGAAATACTCTGAAGTGCCATCCTGCGGTTGCCCGGAGGTCGAAATCGGGCAGGCAGAGGCGTTTTCGCCAGAGTAAAAAAATATATGGAGGAGCAATGAGAGTCTTTTCAGAGGGTGCGCAGACCTTGAACGTCCTGTTTGACGCCTGTTGCGCAAAATTCAAAACTGCTCCGTCGCTTGGAATGGCGATGGGGAAGTCATGGAGCTATGAAGAGCTGCACCAGCGGGTGCTGGCTGTGGCCTCACGCCTGCAGCAGGAAGGTGTGAAGAAGGGTGATCATCTTGCTATTCTCGCCGAAAATTCTCCCTCGTGGGGCCTTGCATGGCTCGCTATTGTCCGGCTCGGGGCGATTGCCGTACCTGTTTTGCCGGAGATGCCGGAAGGTGATGTACAGCATATTCTGCGGGAGATGAAG
>JBFHIO010000388.1:0-2420 GCA_041596435.1 Desulforhopalus sp.
CGAGAGCCACAACACAGGTATGCCGGGTGAGTCGGGCTTCTCTGAAGACAACCTGCCCCTCGAAGGTTCGCTTGATGATAACTCCCACAGTCTCAATGACACTGACATTATGAACATGCCGGAAGCCTACAGAATTGAGCATGGCCGCTCATCCGAGGGCCTTTTTCCTGTCTATTTTGAATTTGATCAGTCCCGCCTCAGCCCGGCAATGATGGTTATTCTTGAGCAGAACGCTTCATATATGCAGCGTAATCCCGCCACAAATGTAGTCCTTGAAGGAAATTGTGACGAGCGCGGTACTGCAGAATACAACCTTGCCCTCGCCGAACGCCGGGCTATAAATGTAAAAAGATACCTGACCAATATGGGTATTCCCGAAGATCACATCCGCACCATCTCCTATGGAGAAGAGCGACCGTTGTTTCTTGGTCACGATGAAAATGCCTATAAATATAATCGCCGAGTAGATTTCATAGCTGAATAACAAAACCTGAATTTGAAGAAAACAGCAACGCCCCTGATTTCTTAGTGAAATCAGGGGCGTTTTTTTTCTTTCACTTCCTGTTTAAAAAAAGCACGTTTTCCCTTAGAGGTTCTTTTCAAGAACCCGACGTATAATCTGCGCCGTAACCCCTGCAGCATCCACAGTATCAGTTGAGATAATAACCGCATCCTTCGCCGGAACAAGCGGGGCAATATCGCGGTGGGAATCTTTGTAATCACGCTCAATAGTCTCGGCCAGGAGCTTCTCAAAATTCACCGTCTCTCCCCGCTCCTCAAGCTGGTCAAAACGCCTGCGAGCGCGCACCTCAGGGCTGGCATCAAGAAAAAACTTCCATGCGGCCATGGGGAAAACCACCGTACCCATATCCCGACCTTCCGCAACAATATTCTCTTTTTCGCCATATCTGCGCTGCATTTCGGTAAGGAAAGTGCGCACTGCTGGAATTGAACTGACCTGTGATGCAGCCATCGACATTTCCTGAGTACGGATATCTCCGCTGACATCCCGTCCGCAAAGAAGAACCCGTGTATCGGAGTTCTCATCTGTGGCCGGGAGCAGTTCCATCTCAACCTCGGCGATACGGGCGGCAATGCCAGCCCTGTCATCAAGAGCCACACCCTGTTCGCTCATATAGAGCCCGACAGTACGGTACATGGCACCGGTATCAAGATAGGTGAAGCCCAGCTCAACGGAGGTCATCCGCGATACGGTTGATTTGCCAACCCCGGCAGGGCCATCAATGGTCACAATCCTGCGATGGGACATCTCAGCGCTCCATCATTTTGAGACACTTCTCAAGGGCATTGAGACAGCGAACGTTTTCTTCTTCCAGTCCAACAGAAATACGAACGCAGGTGGGAAGTCCGTAGGAGGCCATGGAGCGGATAATAACGCCCTCGTAAAGCATGGCATCATAGAGACTGTCAGCATCGCATTTTACATCTACCAGGATAAAGTTAGTCTGGCTCGGATAAGGAGCACAGCCAAATTCACGTAGACCATCGCTGATATATTCAAGACCTTCCCGGGTGGATTTCAGCATGTTTTGATATGATTTTTCATCACCAAGGGCAGCAACCGCAGCAATCTGTGCCAGCATGTTAACATTGAAAGGCTGACGCACCTTGTGCAGACAGGCAGCAACCTCTTTGTGCATCAATCCATAGCCGACACGCAATCCAGGAATTCCGTAAGCTTTGGAAAAAGTGCGCAGGAAAACCACCGCCGCCCGGCCTTTAGTATTACGCATCAGGGATACCGCATCAGGACGGCATTCATCATCCATGAAATCAGCATAAGCCTCATCAAGCACGACAATCACATCTTCCGGCACATTACTGAGAAAAACATAGAGATCCACCGGTTTAATAATACCACCGGTTGGGTTGTTGGGATTGTCGAGAAATATCAAACGGGTACGTTCGTTGACCGCAGCGGCTATGCCATCCAGATCATGGTGCATATCCTTCATCGGCACTACGCGATTAATACCTCCACGAACCTGAACACATTTTGTATACATCAGAAAAGAAGGGTGGCTGGAGATAACCTCTTCTCCCTCACTGACAAAGGCCTTCACGAGACAGTCGATAATATCATCGGAACCGTTGCCAATAACAATCTCAGAGGAGGAAACATCAAGCTTCTCGGCAATACTTTTCGTGAGATAATAACAAGAACCGTCAGGGTAACGGTTGAGGCTGGGCAAAGCCTCACTGACAGCCCGCAGAATAGCCTCCGAAGGAGAGCGGGGGTTCTCGTTTGAGGCCAGTTTGATAGAGTTTTTGACACCATACTCCCGCTCCAGTTCATCCTGGGGTTTACCCGGTGGATAAGGAACAATGGTACTGATATGTGTGGGTATTTTCAGTTTCAAGAAGAGCCTCATTGTGTTCAGGGAACATTGAATAGCCAG
>JBFHIO010000389.1:0-2410 GCA_041596435.1 Desulforhopalus sp.
ACAGTGACGGAGTGAAGTTCAAACTGATCTTTCTTGAACGGCGTCCTCTGCTGGATCAGAAGGGGGTACGGATCAACACGCTCACCACGGAGCGCTACCGCTCTCTGCCCATTGAAGTGAACGATGTTGTGCAAAATGTTAATTTTCAGGGTGCGCTGAGCCAGATTTGGGAGAAGATTGAATCTGGTGTTTGTGAGCGTATTCATATTGTGGCCGCCGGGAAGGCAACTCTTCGCGAGGAACTCTTCTCCGTTGAAGGGGCGGGCACAATGATTGCCAACAACTTTACCGAGGTTTTCCGTGTTGTGGACGGGCCAACAGATGTGAAGATTGTTGAGCGTATTCTCGGAATGTACAAAAGATCAGGGTATCTCAAACCTCGGGCGAAGGGGTCTGTCGCCGCTAACCGTGATCATTTTTTTGTTACCGTTATTGACGGTATTATCGTCGGTTGTGTGGAGCAGAAGGATATTGATGAACAAACCGTAGAGCTTGGTGCGCTGGCCATCTCCACACGTTTCCGCAATCAACGTATTGGTGTGTATACGGTAGGTGCTTTTATTGAAGAGATGACAGCTCGCGGTTTTACAAATTTTATTTCCCTTACTCGCAATCCCCGCCTGCAGGACTTATTATCGAAAATGGGTTTTACCCGCGAAGAGAGCGGGCGTTATGCCGCGCGGGAGGCGATCAGCCCCGGCGTGCCTGTATACTGCAAACAAAACTAAAATTTCCTGCAGGGGTTTATATGAAAGCACAACAGATAGGGGCTGCTCTGACGCAGCTTTTTGATATTCGCCAACCGGTATTCTTGTGGGGTCCTCCAGGGGTGGGCAAAAGCCAGGTTGTGGCGCAGACAGCGGAGAAGCTCGGACTCTCACTTATCGACATCCGTGCTATTCTCCTTGATCCGGTAGACCTGCGTGGCCTGCCGAAGATTTCAGAGGATGGCCGTGCCGAGTGGTGCATCCCTTCCTTTTTGCCCACTGAAGGGAAGGGTCTTCTTTTTCTCGATGAGCTCAACGCCGCGCCGCCGCTGGTGCAGGCCTCCTGTTACCAGCTGGTTCTTGATCGACGACTCGGTGAGTATGAACTGCCTGACGGGTGGTCTATCATCGCCGCCGGAAACCGAGAGACCGACCGTGCCGTCACTCACCGCATGCCCTCTGCGCTGGCGAATCGTTTTGTCCATATCGATTTCACCGTTGACCTTGAGGAGTGGCTGCAGTGGGCGAACGGGGCAGAGATAGCCCCGGAGATAATCTCTTTTCTCCGCTTCCGGCCAGCTCTTCTGCATGACTTTGAGCCAGAACGCAGCAGCAAGGCTTTCCCGTCACCACGAAGCTGGGAATTTGCCTCTAAAATAATAAAGACATCAAAAGATAAAAAATATCAGAAAGGTAAAGAAGGTGAAGAAGTATTAAAAGAGCTTCTTACCGGCACTGTGGGTGCCGGAGCAGCGGGGGAGCTGGAGGGTTTCATCGCCATCTGGCAGGAACTTCCCGAGGCGGCGGATATTCTCAACAATCCGGAAGAGGTTCCCATTCCTGAGGATCCCGCGGTGCTTTACGCTGTTTGTGAGATGGTTGGCCGCTCAGCCAGCGAAGAGAATGGAGCACGTCTGTTCACTTTTGCCTCACGGCTGCCCACCGAGTTTTCTGTCCTGCTGGTGCGGGAGGCGGTGCGTCACTGCCGGCCCCTCGCCGGGCTGGATGCCTTCGCTGACTGGGCCTCCAACAACGCCAGCGTGCTGGTATGAGCAGTGATGCCCGCCAGTGCCTGATGAAGGCTCGGACTACACTGGTCCTGCAGCACCCCTTTTTTGCCACCCTTGCTCTGCGCCTGAGACTGCAGGAAGATGAGGGGTGTGGCAATGCCTGGACCGACGGTGAGGTTCTTGGTTACAACCCGGCCTATATCCTCACCCTGAAAGATGATGAACTGCTCGGTCTCATGGCCCATCTGGTGATGCACCCCGCCTGTGGCCACCATCGGCGCCGCGGGGGGCGGGATGTGCAGTTGTGGAATATAGCCTGTGACTATGCCATCAACTGGCTGCTGCTCGACGCCGGTTTCACTCTGCCGCCAGATTTTCTGCTCATTGAAGGGTTTCGGGAGATGAGTGCTGAGGCTGTGTACAGTCGTCTCTTTGAGACCAGTGACGGTATCCGCGAGCGGGGAGGAGATGACGAGGGGCCAGGTAAAGGCAGAGAGAAGGAAGAAAAAACTCCGGCGGCGGGAGAGGTACGCGATGCACCAATGCAAAGTCAGGGGGCAGATCTCGGGGCTGAAGGGGTTGACTGGGAGCAGGCTTTTATTAATGCAGCCAGCATAGCGCGGGAGATCGGCCGTCTTCCCCGGGGTGTGGAACAGCTGGTTTCCCGGCGTCTTTACCCGCGTCTCGACTGGC
>JBFHIO010000390.1:0-2392 GCA_041596435.1 Desulforhopalus sp.
AGCCCTGCTCGACCACTTCCATCAGGAAGACTGGCCCTACGAGGTAGTAAAATCCGGCAGCGAAATTTCTCTCGGAAAACGAACCCTCCAATTCCTTGAAACCCGCATGCTTCACTGGCCCGATTCCATGTTCAGTTATCTTAAAGAAGAAGGCATCCTCTTCTCCAACGACGCCTTTGCAGAACATCTCTGCACCAGCGAACGCTATGATGACGAGATAGACATGAGTATTCTGATGCAGGAGTGCGGCAAATACTACGCAAATATTCTCTACCCCTACTCCGGGCTGGTGAAAAAAGTAATAGACACAGTGGACGAGATGAACCTTGATATCAAGATGATCGCTCCAGACCACGGTGTCATCTGGAGAAAACATATCGATGTCATCTTCGAGGCCTACCGGCAGTGGAGCCGCGGGACCGCCAGCAAAAAAGTTCTGGTCATCTACGAAACGATGTGGGATTCCACCCGCCAGATGGCATTTGCAGTGGAAAAAGGGCTGCTTGAAAGTGATGTCTCGGTGAAAATGATCAATCTGAAAACCATGCACTACAGCGACGTTATTGCTGAAGTGCTTGATTCCCGGGCTGTTCTCCTCGGATCCTCTACCCTCAACAACGGCATGCTGCCGGCAATGAACACCTTCATTTATTATATGAAAGGACTGAAGCCGTTTAACAAGCTTGCTGCCAGTTTTGGTTCCTTTGGCTGGAGTGGCGAGGCTGTAGGGCTAATGAATGGAATCCTCGAAGATCTCAAACTGGAACTCGTTGACACTGGGATCAAGCACAAGTATGTGCCAACCGAAGAAGCCCTTGAGGCCTGCACTGAAATGGGACGCCGCGTCGGAGCAAAAGTCGCGGGTGAGTTCACCGCCTGAGCAGAATAAGTGGCGGCTGCTGCAGCGGGCGCCACTCACAAAAGCTGGTGGCACCCGTTGAAGGGTAGCATGTCAAGCGCCGGAAAGAGTCCCGATATTTTTTCAGGGAGAAATTTCTTTCCAGGCATGGACTCTCGCGGCAACAAAGGGTGGCGGCTTTTGGCAGCAGCCCCTGAGCCATCAGGGGCTGCTGAATTTTGAAGTACAGGCAAATACTGCAAAAGAGCTGGAAGCTTTTGCTCCCTGACCATCATTTTTTCACATCTCGGAGGCACAGGATATGAGCATCGTAAAATACAGCGCACTGGAACTCTTTAACTGGTTGAAGGACGGAGAAGATATTGCAGTTCTTGACGTCCGCAGCAGTGAAGACTTCGCCCGTCAGAAGGTAGAGGCACCACGCCCCTTCCTGCAGGAAAACATCTCCTATTATGATTTTCTGGAGATTGAGGAGGCTTGTGTGCGACGGGTACGGGAGTTTGCCGGGAACCGGCCGATTCGCATACTCTGTGTTCTTGGCCGGGCAGCCATATATGTCTCTGAAATTCTTGAGAAAAACGGGTTCACTGACATCGGCTACCTTGATGGCGGAATCAACGCATGGGGTACATTTCTTATCCCGGTGCTGCTCAACCCAGGCAAAGAGTATGAACTCTATCAGTTTATTCGCCCCGGCAAGGCTTCATGTTCTTATGCCCTGGTGAAAGACGGAGAAATGCAGCTCTTCGATCCAAGCCACAACACAAAATTCTATCTTGATTTCGCTGCCGAAAAAAACGTGAAAATCAGCCGAACTTTTGAGACCCATCTGCAGGCGGATTATATCGCTGGCAGCCGTGCCCTCATGGAGCAGGCGGGAGCAGAATTTCTCGCCAATGAGGCGGACTTTGCCGAAGCACAATTTCAATACACGCCCCTGAAGAACGGGGCAGACTACGGCCCGGCAGACCTGCCGGTGGAGATACATTTCACCCCCGGGCACACCCCCGGCTCAACAAGTTACCTTGTGGACAATCAATGGCTTATCTCTGGAGACACCGTCTTTATCCAGTCGGTGGGACGTCCAGATCTCGGCGGAGAGGTTGAGACCTGGTCAGACATGCTCTTTGACACCCTCGCCCGCGTCCGTAAAATGGCTGGTAACGTAAACATCCTGCCCAGTCACTTCATGTCCTGGGAAGAAGCAACCAGCGTAAATGGTGATTTCGTCTTTGTCGCACCGTTTTCTCAGGTGCTGGAATTCAACCGGGCCATCTACTCCATCGACAACAAAAAAGAATTTCTCGCCTTTATCAAAGCAAATATGCGCCAGCAGCCGGAAGAGTATGCCACCATTCGTCAAATTAATGCCGGACTGAAAAGTGTATCGCCGGAAGAAGAGGAGATCCTCGATCTCGGCAAGAACCAGTGTGCGGCCAGTACGAATGCAGCACAAAAAAACGCTGGAAAGAGTTAAGGAAAAATGGCTGTCACCTAAATTTTGCAATTGCCAAGTTTATCGAAGGTGCGAGG
>JBFHIO010000391.1:0-2390 GCA_041596435.1 Desulforhopalus sp.
AAGTATGGAGAAAATAATGTCTGATACTGTCCTTCTCGACCACGGCAGCGGCGGTCTCGCCAGCCGCAAACTACTGGAAGAGGTGATCTACAGCCGACTCGGCAATCCTGCCCTTGCCGAAGGCGGCGACTCCGCCCTGCTTGCTGAACTGCCCCCCGGATTCCGCCCCGCCTTCACCACTGACAGCTATGTGGTCGATCCCCTCTTTTTCCCCGGAGGAGACATAGGTAAACTCGCCGTTCACGGCACCATCAATGACCTCGCCATGGCCGGAGCCCGCCCCCTGGCATTGAGTCTCGGCCTTATTCTGGAGGAGGGGCTGGAAATGGAGACACTCACCCGCGTCATTGATTCCATCGGCACCGCCTGCAGAGAGGCCGGAGTAAACATCGTCACCGGCGACACTAAAGTGGTACCACGCGGCAAGGGGGACAAAATATTCATCAACACCTCCGGCATCGGTGCTGTGGCCAGTAACTGCGTTCTCAGCCCGGCCCGGATCCGTGAGGGGGACGCTGTGCTCCTCTCCGGCACCCTCGGCGACCACGGAATCACCATCATGACCCGCCAGGCCGGCGTAGAATTGCAGGGTGATCTGCAGAGCGACACCCGCCCCCTCCACCGTCTCTCTGCTGCACTGCTGGAAAAACTCGGCGGGGATGTCCACGTCATGCGTGATCCCACCCGAGGCGGAGTTGCCACGGTAATCAATGAACTGCTTGGTGGCGGTCTCGCCCTTGAAGTTGAGGAAACGGCCCTGCCGGTACGTCCGCAGGTTCAGGCGGCCTGTGAATTGCTCGGCCTTGAGCCTCTTTACCTGGCCAATGAAGGAAAGATGCTCGCTGTGGTACAGGGCGAGCGGGCCGAAGAAGCTCTGGCTGTCCTGCGCAGCCTCCCGGAGGGAGAAGAAGCCGTCATCCTCGGCCATATCCACCGCGAAGAGAAGGTGCGCACAGCCAGCCTCATCCTGCGCACCGTCACAGGCGGTCGGCGGATGGTCGCCCCTCTGCAGGGGATGGCCCTGCCAAGAATCTGCTGAAAAGGAGCCACCATGCACGAACTCTCCCTCGTCCAGAACCTTTTTGCTCAGCTTGAAGAGCTGCTGCGCCAGAACAACGCAGAGAAGATCCTCACTGTCAAAGTAGAAATCGGTCCCTTTGCCGGAGTGGTAATCGATTCCTTCGAGTTCGCCTTCGGCGTCATGCGTGACTACGAGTCCTGGGCCAATGGGGCAAAACTGATCCTCACCACTCCCAAACCCCGCTATCAATGTCTCTGCGGCCATATTCAGGAACGGGACAAACTGGAACCCGGCGTCTGCGAGCTCTGTGGGGACGATTTTCTCACCCCGGTCTCCGGCGGAAATGATATAGTGTTACAACAGGTTGAAATGGAGTAACCGGCCGATCCGGAACTCTTCCCATCAAATATTCAAGAGGTACACCATGTGCGATGTATGCGGCTGCGGCTCTCACGACCACGACCATTCTCACAGTCATTCTCACGACCAGAATCACGATCATACCCATGATCACAACCATGATCATGACCACAACCATAAATCAAAAACCGTAGACGTAGAAGCATCCCTTTTCGCCACCAACAATGCACTGGCTGATACAAACCGCGAAGATTTTCGTGAAGATGGCATTGTCGCCATCAACCTGATCAGCAGCCCCGGCTCTGGCAAGACCACTCTCCTGGAACACACTATCGAGGCACTGAAAGGAGAGATCAACATCGGCGTTATCGAAGGCGACATTGAGACCGAGCGCGACGCCGAACGTATCCGAGCCAAAGGGGTTCCCACTATTCAGCTCACCACCGGCGGTGCCTGCCACCTTGACGCAGCCATGGTCCATAAAGGCTATCGACGGCTCTGCAAAGAGAAAGGAGGCGGGGATATCCAGCTTCTTTTCATTGAAAATGTCGGCAACCTGGTCTGCCCGGCCAGCTTTGATATCGGAGAAGACGAACGTGTAGTTCTGGTCTCTGTGCCGGAAGGCCCCGATAAACCGGCTAAATACCCCAAGGCATTTTCCAGTTCGCAGACCTTTGTTATCACCAAATGTGATCTATTGCCCTACTTCGATTTCAAATGTGAAGATGCCCTGCACGATGCAAAAAAGATCAATCCCCATCTGCGAACCATGGAGCTCTGCTCCACCTCCGGTGAGGGAATGGATGCCTGGATCTCTTATCTGCGGGAAATGGTGAAGAAATTCGCGGTAACCGAATAGGCAAACCGCATCAAACTCAGCAAAGGAGTCATCATGAAGAATTGTCTCTATGCTTTTAACGGTGAATCAATGTGCTTTGTTCATGTTCTTCTCAACGGGATGGATATGAAAGAGCACGGTGACGAGGTGAAAATCGTTATTGAGGGAACA
>JBFHIO010000392.1:0-2378 GCA_041596435.1 Desulforhopalus sp.
GCTCTGGTGTCAGGCGACCAGCCTCACCAGCAACGAGAGTGTTCTCGTTCCCTTCTCATGGTTTTACACCATCAACGAGTATAACGGCTCCGCAGCCGGGAATACGATTGAAGAGTCTGCACAGCAGGGGCTGTGTGAAATTGTTGAGCGCCATGTCTGTTCACGGGTGAGCCATGAAAAGCTTGCCGTGCCGAAGATCGACATTGATACCGTTACTGATCCGGTGGCGCTGGAGCTTCTCCGTAAATTTGCAGAGAACGGCATTGAGATTCATCTGCTTGATTTCACCCTCGATACAGGTATTCCTACAGTGGCGGCTATTGCCATTGACCGGTCAACGTTTCCTGAAAGGAGCGAGATCGTTTATACCGCTGGTACCGCCCCCGATCCGCAGAAAGCGATGATCCGTACCCTCACCGAAGTGGCACAGCTCGGCGGCGACTTTGAGACCTCTGCCAACTATCTTGCTTCAGGTCTGCCCAAGCCGACCAGTATGGAAGAGATTGCCTGGCTCACCGACTCGCCATTGAGCGTCAGTGTTGACGACATGGCAAATCTGGCTGATCATGACATCAAAATCGAGGTTGACCGTGCCATCGCGGCGCTGAAAGAAATCGATATGGATGTCTTTATGCTTGATATCACCCATAAAGGCCTGCAGCTGCCGGCGACCTACACCATTTCTCCCGGCGCCCATTTCCGCGAAAGATCGCGTCTGCAGAGTGCTGGGCTCTTTGCCGCCCGCCTTGCCGTAGATCTTATCGAAGATCCTGAAATACTGGATGAACGACTGGTTGAGCTGAAAGAGATGCTGCCGGACGCCTATTATGTAGAATTTTATCGTGGCCGTAACCTGTACAACATGGGGCTGGGCCAGATGGCGCTGCCTTTTTTCGAAAATGCTCTCAAAATGCATCCCGAAGAGGAAGATCTCCCCTATATCTACTCCTATCTCGGACTCTGTCTGCGTGATCTCGAACAATACTCCGAGGCGCTGGCAGTGCTGGAGAAGGGTTTGGAATATGACGAACAGAGGGCGGATATCTACAACACCATGGGAGTCTGCTGCTTCAAACTCGGTGAATTTGAGCAGGCGATTACAAAGTTCAAGCGTGCCGTGGAGCTTGATCCTTCCTCGGCCATGGACTACGCCAATATAGGGGTCAACAGCCAGCGGCTCGGGCGCATTGATGATGCAAAGGAATATCTTACTCTCGCGCTTACTCTTGATTCCTCGCTGGATTTTGCCCGCGATATTCTCGAATCTCTGTCATGAAGGAGACGGGGCGGAGGATTCTCTTCATGCGCCACGGTGATACCGGACTTACCGGGCGCTGGGTCGGCTCAAGTGATGTTGAATTGAGTTCGGAGGGGGCTGCGCAGATTGCGTCGCTTGCCGGAAGAGTGGATGTGGACGGCTTTGGTCGAATCCTTCTCAGCCCCATGCGTCGCTGCCGACAGACACTCTCTCTGCTTGCTCTTGAGAGGGAAGGAGAACTGCTTGACGATCTGCGGGAAATCGATTTTGGCCGCTGGGAAAAGCGCAATTTTTCTGAGATTTCCGTTGAAGAACCGGAAATGGTTCATCGCTGGCTGGCGGATTGGGCTCATTTCACCTTTCCGGGCGGAGAACGGCTGCTCGACTTTCACCGCCGGATGGCACACTGCGTGGAAATCCTTAAGGGCTCACATGACGATATCTTTGTTATTGCCCATGGCGGAGTAATTCGCAACCTGCTCTGTCTGCTGCTGAACCTGCCTGTGGAAAAGTATCTGCTTTTTGATGTTCAACCCGGACGTTTCTGCGAGATCCGACTTCATTCGCAGGGCGGAGTGCTGACCCGCTTCAACTGCGAGTTGCCCTGAATTCTTAACTAGAGGCAATTATGGGAAAAATTACCCTCATAACCGGTGGTGCGCGGAGTGGCAAAAGCAGTTACGCCCTGGAGCGTGCCGAAGCCGTGAGTAAAAAGCGCTTCTTTATTGCCACCTGTCCCTCTCTCGATGAGGAGATGAATTGCCGGGTGACGCGTCACAAGGAAGAACGGGCAGGGCGGGGCTGGCAGACCTTTGAGGAAGAGCATGACATTTCTCAGGTTGTACGCGAACGCCTTCCGCTCGAGCCGGGGGTGGTTTTGCTTGACTGCATTACGCTGTGGGTAAATAACATCCTGTTTGCAGCCGAAGGCGCTCATATTGAGACAACCGACAGCGTAATTCGCGTGGCTTCCGAGGCGTTTATTGCGGAGATGGTTTCTTCTCCACACCGTTTTTTCGTGGTGACCAACGAGGTGGGGCTGGGGATTGTGCCGGAGAACAGGCTGGCCCGTCTCTACCGCGACCTTGTCGGGACTGCCAACCAGACGCTTGGCAGGGCC
>JBFHIO010000393.1:0-2372 GCA_041596435.1 Desulforhopalus sp.
CATGGCGGTGAGCATTGTCGAAATACTCTGGATGCCAACAAACAGGTTATTGTCACCTTCTGGCACTACTCGCTTATGGGTGTGTTTCCATTGCTGCGGAAATACAGTGGTGCTGTCATGGTGAGTTCAAGTAAAGATGGGGAATATATAGCCAGGTTTGTAGAACATTTGGGTTTTAGAACTGTACGCGGTTCGAGAAACAAGCATGGAGTGCAGGCTTTAAAAGATCTGATGAAGTTGGCGAAGACTGGTGAAAACACGGCTATTGTAGCTGATGGCTCACAGGGACCGCCACGTATTGCTCAGCCGGGTTCTATTCTGCTCGCCTCCCGTACCGGCATTCCCATTCTTCCCATGGCCTGGTCCGCTTCACGATACCTGTCGATTCGTTCATGGGATAAAACCTCATTGCCCAAACCTTTTTCCAGGATTGATTTTATCTATGGAGAGCCGCTTCATGTGCCGGCAGGTTTGAAGAGTGAAGGTATTGAGGAGTATCGTCTGCAACTGGAAGAACGTCTTAACGACCTGTATCGGGAGATGTGGCAGATATATGGCAAAAGTGAGCATTGAAAATAGTGCTGAAGTGCCTGTGTGCGGGCATTTTCACTATTCTACCTATATAAACTGAACAAATTTAAATGATATGCAGAGTAAAGGACTGGTAGTAGCGGGGCTTGCGGGAGGTTCAGGCAAAAGTGTGGTTTCCGTTGGGTTGACTGCTGTATTTGCCGCTCGGGGTAAAGTTGTGGTGCCGTTTAAGAAGGGGCCTGATTATATCGATGCGGGCTGGCTTCAGCTGGCATCCGGCAGAAAGTGCTATAATCTTGACCCATACCTGGTCGAAGAACAGGTTTTGCGTCAGTCTTTTTACAGTCACTCCAGCGGTGCGGATATCGCGCTGCTCGAAGGCAATCGCGGCCTCTATGATGGGGTGAATCCTGAAGGTGGATATTCAACAGCGGAGCTGGCCATAACTCTGAAAATGCCAGTGCTGCTGGTCGTTAACTGTACCAAGACAACTCGTACAGTAGCCGCTATGGTGCTTGGCTGTATGCATTTGGATGAGCGCATAGACATTCGCGGTGTGGTTTTGAATCAGGTCGCCACCGAGCGGCAGCGCCGTCTTGTCACCGAGGCGGTAGAACGATATACCGGCGTTCCTGTACTTGGCGTGATTCCCCGCATGAGTCGCGATATATTTCCAATGCGTCATCTCGGTATGGTTCCCTACCAGGAGTATGAAGATAGTGGTGATGCCCTCTATTTTCTGGTGGAAACGGTTACGAATAACCTTGATGTTGATCGAATCGAGGCGATCATGGAACCGTTTACGACTGAAGAACCTGCTGCACCTGTATTGAATGTGACGGAGAGAGCTCCAGAGAAAGTAAGGATCGGTATATTACAGGATGCTGCGTTTCAATTCTATTATTCTGAGAATCTGGAGGCACTGGAACTTGCGGGTGCAGAGATTGTGCCGCTTAATGCTCTCTACGATCCTGCATTGCCAGAGCTGGATGGTCTGTATATCGGCGGTGGATTTCCTGAAACCAGTGCCAGGGCGCTGGCAGAAAACGAGAGTTTTCGCCGTTCTGTAAAAGATGCTGCAGTAGCTGGATTGCCCATTTATGCAGAATGTGGTGGACTTATCTATCTTGGCGAATCAATTCTCATAGATGGCGAGGAGTATCCGCTTGCCGGGGTCTTTCCGGCCAGGTTTGGTATGTCGAAGAAGCCGCAGGCACATGGTTACTCTGTTTTCACGGTTGAGCGGGAAAACCCGTTTTATCCGGTGGGAACTACTGTAAAGGGACATGAATTCCGGTATTCAATAGTGCTTGACTGGGGTTGGGACAATGACAGCATGGCGTTGAAAATGAAGCGTGGGAAAGGTTTTTTCGAATCGTGGGACGGCCTCTGTTTCAACAACGTGATGGCGATGTATACTCATGTGCACGCGGATGGGACCCCATGCTGGGCAACCGGTCTTGTAGAGCGGTGCCGGAAAGTGCGAGCTGAGAGGAAGAAAAAATAATTTTGTTGACGGGCGGGATAATACGTACAGATTCCCGCCCGGTGCATGCGCTAGCTGAGCCAGAATTGCTCAGCAGGTCGGATTAATGTGTAGGTGGTGTTGTGCCAAGCACTTTTGCACTGATGTCCCGCTGCTGTTCTTCTGACGGGGCTGGTTCAACCCAGTGGATGAAGGACTCGGTCACGCGCATGAAGGTGCCGTTATCCTCTTTGCATTTGGCGCAGATAGACTCAGCCATGTCCCTGTACATTATGATTTTAGAGGCCGGTTCTCCATCTATGTCAAGTGCGGCCATTTTGCGGCAACCACAGTCAAGACGGACAACAACTACGCC
>JBFHIO010000394.1:0-2362 GCA_041596435.1 Desulforhopalus sp.
GTACAGCCACGACCACCATAAAATAGAGGTCATAGATACCCCGGGTATTTATTCTCTTTCTGCGGCCTCTGTGGATGAGGAGGTTGCACGAGATTATGTCCTCTCCGGTGAGGCTGATCTCATCGTCAATATTGTCGACGCCTC
The DNA here is from genome assembly GCA_041596435.1 of Desulforhopalus sp. Taxonomy (GTDB): domain Bacteria; phylum Desulfobacterota; class Desulfobulbia; order Desulfobulbales; family Desulfocapsaceae; genus Desulforhopalus. The sequence goes on from JBFHIO010000394.1 coordinate 145, forward strand.
CAACCTGGAAAGAAATCTCTACCTGACCAGCCAGCTTCTGGAGATGCGGGCTCCCCTGCTGATTGCCCTGAACATGATGGACATTGCCAGAGACAGGCAGGTAGAAATTGATGTTGACGGCCTGGCCCACCAGCTGGGCTGCCCGGTGATCCCCATGACGCTGTCCAGGGATAAGGGTATTTCAGAGCTTAAAGACGCGATCAATATTGCTGTTAATGAGCCTCATACGACTGCCACTGCAATGGTTACACATCCGGGAGAAATTGAAGAGGCTGTGACGGAACTGCTGCCACTGGTAAAGAAAACTGCCCGCGAAAAGGGCTGGAACGCCAAATGGATGGCAGTCAAAATGCTTGAAAACGATGATCAGGCCATGGCAGTATCTTCTGCCGAGGCTGTCAACAAAGCGCTGGAACTGCAGCGTATCATCGAAGAGAAGACAGAGGATGATCCGGATATCCTGATTGCTTCAGCACATTACGGATTCATCCACTGGCTGACGAAAGATAACGTCACAAAGAAGGGGCAGATAAAGGACTCTGTATCGGACAAGATAGACAAAGTAGTTCTCAGCCGGGTTTTCGGCATTCCGATTTTTCTTGCGGCCATGTATGTGATGTTCATGTTCACCATCAATCTGGGCGGTGCCTTTATTGACTTTTTTGATCAATTCGCCGGTGCCATTTTTGTTGATGGCTTTGGTGACCTGCTTGTCTCGATCGGAACACCAGTATGGCTGAAAACGATACTGGCCGACGGTGCAGGTGGTGGAATCCAGACCATGGCCACCTTTATTCCCCCCATCGGCTTCATGTTCCTTTTTCTCTCCTTTCTCGAAGACTCCGGGTATATGGCAAGAGCAGCCTTTGTGATGGATCGGTTCATGCGGGTTATTGGTCTTCCCGGGAAATCCTTTATCCCCATGCTGGTCGGATTTGGCTGTAATGTTCCGGCGATCATGGCCACCAGGACCCTGGAAAATCAGCGCGACAGAACGCTCACCATCATGATGAACCCTTTCATGTCCTGCGGAGCCAGGCTGCCGGTATATGCACTGTTTGCTGCAGCCTTTTTCCCCACCGGCGGGCAGAATCTGGTTTTCCTTCTCTATCTTATCGGGATCGCTTTTGCCGTTCTTACCGGTCTTATCCTGAAAAGCACCCTGCTCAAAGGGGAGACCACTCCATTTATCATGGAATTACCGCCCTATCATCTGCCGACAGTCAAAGCTGTTCTTCTGCGAACGTATGACAGGCTGCAAACCTTTTTGTTCAAGGCCGGTAAAGTGCTGGTGCCTGTGATTGTTGTACTGGCATTCCTGAATTCTCTTGGATTTGATGGCTCCTTCGGAAATGAAGATACGGAAAATTCAGCTCTTTCCTCCATCAGTAAAACGATAACCCCCGCGCTCTACCCCCTGGGAGTAACCGATGAGAACTGGCCGGCAACTGTTGGTGTGTTTACCGGTATTTTTGCCAAAGAGGCCGTTGTCGGCACATTGAATTCTCTCTATAGCGGTATGGACTCTTCAGCCGCTGCCGAGGCTGGAGTTGAAGAAGTAGAACCTGGCTTCCGGGACGCAATCGCTGCCTCCTTTGCCACCATCCCTGCCAACCTCTCCGACCTCGCAGGAACCCTCCTCGATCCCCTGGGACTGTCTGTCGGCGATATATCCGACACAGCTGCTGCGGCAGAAGAAATGGAGGTCAACGCCGGGACCTTCGGTTCCATGGTGATCCTGTTTGGCTCGAAGGTGGCCGCTTTTTCCTACCTGCTCTTTATTCTGCTCTATTTCCCATGCAGTGCTGCTATTGCCGCTGTGTACAGGGAAACGAACCTGAACTGGACTCTGTTTACAGGATTCTGGACCACGTTCCTGGCGTATTTTGCCTCTACTCTTTTTTATCAGGCAGCAACTCTCAGCAGCCATCCAGCAAGTTCATTGATGTGGATTTCTGGTGATCTGCTGGCCCTTGGAATTGTTATTGCTGTCATGAAGGCACTGGGGGCAAAAGAGAGGGAAACCATTCCCGCCTCTCTCATGGCAGGCGTAAAAGTCTGATTCAGTTGCGGGGGACCTTGAGTGCTTTTGGGTTGCGTTCATATTCAAGGTTCCCCTGCCATACAGAGCGGGGAGCACGCTCTCCCGCTTTCATTTTTACCACAGGTTATTACGATGACTCCCATCGAAATTCGAAAATATCTTCAGGAACGAAAA
>JBFHIO010000395.1:0-2350 GCA_041596435.1 Desulforhopalus sp.
AGAATGAACAATCACCCGTTCACCGAGGATGCACTCTTTATAGATAGAGACGTTGGCGTGAACCACGCAGTCATCACCAATAACCACATCGTCGCCGATCACCGCACCGGAGCAAATTTCTACCCGTTCACCAATCTTCACCCGGTTGCCGACAACCGCAAGCGGTGCGATCGTCACCTCTTTCCCGAGCGTACTGCCCTCACCGACAAAGGCACGCGGATGGACGCCTTTTGCCTCAAAAGGTCTGGCAAGAAAGAAATTATGGGTAATTGCTCCCGCAAGATAGGGATCGCGCACATGCAGCAACACTGCATCGCAGGGCAGACTCTCTACGTCCTTCGGCACAAAAATCGCCCCGGCTTTGCAGCCGACGAGCTTATCAGCCCATTTTGCATCAACGAGGAAACTCACTTCCTCCGGTCCCGCAGTCTCCAGCGGAGCAAACCCCGTAATCGTTCTGGTGCTCTCCCCCACCGCCTCGGCAGAAGCAAGTTGTGCCAGCTCTTCAATTGTTTTTGTTTTTTTCATATTGTCACTTATACAACAGATATTGTTCCCGCAGGGCCATAAATTTATCCAGGTCCCCGCGCCATCCCGCCTCAAGCTCCATCACCGGAACACCCTCTTCAAGGCGTTGTCGAAGCTGTCTGTCCCCGAGGATAAGATCCATCGGCAGGCGTTTAAATTCATATTCGTAGGGCGGCTGTTTCCAGGCAAAACTCTCTGGATAGAGCAGCATTACCGCCTGCAGCAGCGCCAGCGAGCTGCGCCACGGGCGAAAGGCACAGGCATCAGTCACATGGATCTGAAAGCCGATGCAGTTTTCCCCGGCATGTTTTCCCGAGGTTGGCTCAAAGGCAATCGGCCGGAAGATACAGCCGGGCAGGTCCGTCTCCCGCAACTTTTCAAGAATCGGCTCATGCCGCCAGTATGGTGCGCCGACAAACTCAAAGGGCATCGTTGTCCCACGGCCCTCAGAATCCAGCGTTCCCTCCCATATTACCTGACCGGGATAGACCAGCGCCGTCTCCGGTGTCGGCATATTCGGTGAGGGCGCAATCCACGGAAAACCGTTCTCCCTGGCCAGCACATCCCGCTGCCAGCCACGTACCGGAACCACATCGAGATCACAGCCAATCCCAAAGGCGTCATTCATCATCAGAGCAAGCTCCCCCAGGGTCATGCCGTGACGCATGGGAATTGCATAGAGCCCGACAAAGGAGGCACAGTCGGGACGAAGGATATTTCCCTCCACTGCCCCGCCGATGGGATTGGGACGGTCAAGAATAATAACCTTTTTGCCGCATTCCGCTGCAGCCATCATGCAGTTGGCCATGGTATACATAAAAGTGTAAACCCGCGTGCCGACATCAATCAGATCAATCAACAGGACATCAAGACAGGCAAACATCTCCGGGGTCGGTTTGCGATATTCCCCGTAGAGGCTGAAGAGCGGCAAACCGGTAACCTCGTCACTGCAATGTGCGGACTCTATCATATTGTCCTGCTTTTCGGCAAAAAAACCGTGCTGCGGCGAAAAAAGGCAGGTCAGCTGCCCTCCGAGTTTTTCCCTGAGCAGAATGCGGCTCTGCGTTAAATTACGATCAGTGCAGGCATGATTTGAGAGACAGCCGAAGCGGACAGCACTCCCGCCGGTATATTGGGCGGAGTCCTGTAAAAAATTTTCGAGACCGATGCTGAGCATGAGAATCCTGCTGAAGTGGTGCGCATGAGCACACAAAAAGCGTATTAACGCAAGGCAGCCTTGCGTAAAAAGAAGAAAACGACTCCAGTCCACAACTATTCTAAAAAATCGTGTAAATCTACTTCAGCCTGCCGAAAAAGTCAAAAGCTTGCGGCTCATGGTGGACAGGAAGCCTGTGAGCGTGTAGTTTTATTCCCTTTAATGTTTTATAAACTTATTTTTTGCGGTCTTTTTTTTACACTTTATTGCATTGCATAACACTTCACAGCAATGTGAAGCCGAACCAGGACTGTCCATGAACGTACCACACGCTGTCATCAAATTTACCATTGCGGCCTTCTTTGCAACCTCAATGTTTGGAACCCTTGCTGCAACCAGCGCCTTTGCCGGACGAATGATTTATGTAAAGCCCGATCAAAAACTTGCCATCCGCCGTGGAACGGGGGTGAAATATAAAATTATTCAGATGGTAAAAATCGACTCAGAGGTTGAGCTTCTCGAACAGGCCAATGGCTACGCTAAAATCCGTCTGAAAAATGGTAAAGAGGGCTGGATACTGCGTCGCTTTCTTGAAGCAAAAGAACCCGCCGAAGTACAGCTTGAAAAAATTCAGAGTGAAAACGAACATCTCAGGAAAGAGCAGAA
>JBFHIO010000396.1:0-2347 GCA_041596435.1 Desulforhopalus sp.
GTCTTCCCCGGTGTGGGCAGTTTTGGTATCGCCATGGAGCAGCTGCGAAAGCGCGGTTACATGGAGCCTTTGCGTCGAAGGATTCGTGAAGATAAACCTTTTCTCGGGATCTGTATCGGGATGCAGGCTCTTTTTTCCGGCAGTGAGGAGTCGCCGGGGATAGAGGGACTGGGCATCTTTCCTGGACAGGTACGGCGTTTTCCGCAGGGAGAACTGTCAGTGCCGGCGATAGGCTGGAATGGTCTGCGGCTGGAGAAAGACTCGCCCCTCTTTGGAGGCTGGAAGGGAGAAAAACTCTACTTTGTTCACTCCTTCCATGCCCCGGTTACAGAGACCCCGGCAGAGTGGATTCTCGCGCGCACCGACTATGGTTGTGAGTTTGTCTCTGCGGTGAGCAGGGGGCGGGTTGCGGCCTTCCAGTTCCATCCTGAAAAGTGTGGTAACCCGGGACTCAATATCCTCAATAACTATCTTTCCGACAATGAAACGCTCTGCCTGCGCAGTGAGGGGCAGACGAAGACCCGCATGGCGAAACGGATTATTGCCTGCCTTGACGTGCGCTCTAACGATGCCGGCGATCTTGTGGTTACCAAAGGGGATCAGTACGACGTGCGCGATGACAGCACGGGCGGGGCGGTGCGCAATCTTGGTAAGCCGGTTACTCTCGCACAGCGTTATTTTGAAGAGGGTGCCGATGAAATCACCTTTCTCAATATTACCGGCTTTCGCAGTTTTCCGCTGAAAGACCAGCCGATGATTGATCTGCTTAAAGAGACCTCAAAGAATGTCTTTGTTCCTTTGACCATCGGTGGTGGAATCCGCAGCTTTACCGACAGTGAAGGAAAGGAATACACGGCGCTTGATGTGGCCGCCGCCTATTTTCGTGCCGGGGCGGACAAGGTGTCCATCGGCAGTGATGCCGTGTATGCCGCCGAAGAGTATCTGCGTACCGGGGAAAAAACCGGAACCAGTTCCATTGAGCAGATCTACAATGTTTATGGTGCCCAGGCAGTGGTTATCTCGGTTGATCCCCGCAGGGTCTGTGTGCAGTCGCCGGCAGAAACGAGCCACCACGTTGTGGAGAGCAGCACCACCCCTGGCAAAAATGGTGAGTAATATTTCTGGTATCTATGTACCGTCAGCGGTGGTCGTGAAGGACGCGATCTTGATGTCGTGCAGCTCGTCACCGCCTGCGAGGCGCTCGGGGCCGGGGAAATTCTGCTGAACTGCATCGACCGTGACGGTACCGGTGCCGGTTTCGATATGGAACTCATCCGTCAGGTGAAGGCTGCCGTTTCCATTCCGGTTATTGCCTCCAGTGGTGCAGGCAGTGCGCAGCACTTCGTAGATGTATTTCAGCAGACGGATGCTGATGCCGCTCTCGCCGCTGGAATTTTTCATCGCCGTGAGGTGGGGATTCAAGAAGTAAAAGACGCGGTCAGCCGGGCCGGTGTGGAGGTCCGCTGATGACTGCCCCTCGCAAATTTCAGGTTCTCCTCGCTTCGCCGCGCGGCTTCTGTGCCGGGGTTGAGCGGGCAATTGAAACGGTAAAAAAGAGCCTTGAAGTGTATCAAAAGCCGGTTTATGTCCTTCATGAGATTGTCCATAACCGCCATGTAATTGAAGAATTACGTGAGTCTGGTGCCATCTTTGTGGAGTATCTTTCCGATGTCCCGCAGGGCGGAGTCGTTATCTTCAGTGCTCACGGGGTGTCAAAGGCGGTGGAGAGGTCTGCCGCTGAGCTCAATGTGCTGTCAGTCAATGCCACCTGTCCGCTGGTTACCAGTGTTCACCGTATGGTGGAACGTTATCACGCTGAGGGCTGTAATGTGTTGATCATCGGCCATCATAACCATCCGGAGGTGGAGGGTTCTGCGGGGCGTGTGCCTGATGGTGTGCAGGTTGTGGCATCAGTAGAAGAGGCAGAAAAGGTGCAGGTCGATGATCCGTGCAGGATTGGCTATGTTACCCAGACGACTCTTACGCAGAGTGATATCTCCGGAATCATTGCTACTCTCAAACGACGTTTTCCTGATATTCGTGGCCCCAGATCGAACATTTGTTTTGCCACTCAGAACCGGCAGGATGCCGTTCGCGATCTGGCAGAACGTACCGAACTGATCTTTGTGGTCGGCTCGAAAAACAGTTCCAACTCCAATCGGTTGAAAGAGGTGGCAGTCCGGCGCAACATCCCGGCGCATTTGATTGATGATGCCTCCGATATAAATCCGCAGTGGCTTGAAGGTGTCAGCCGCATTGGTATTACCGCTGGCGCTTCGGCTCCGGAGCGGCTGGTAAAAGGGGTGCTTGACTGGCTGAAAGAGTATGGTGAGGTAGAGATAGAGCA
>JBFHIO010000397.1:0-2341 GCA_041596435.1 Desulforhopalus sp.
CATCAAGTGCCCCCTCGCGTGGTGCCCAGGGGGCAAAATCTTTGTCTTTTACCGAACTCCATGGTCCCGGCTTCACCTCAAAAATTACGCTGTCCGGCACAGTGGCAAAGAGGGTGTGCCAGATACCCGGTTCGATGTCGATGCCGAAAAGTGGTGATTGTGCTGCAATATTATAAAAGGCTGTGGGAGTCCCCTGGCTGTCGAAGAAAAGTATCCGAAAGGCTCCGCGTACTACGATAAGTGATTCAACCTTTGGCGGATTGGCATGCTGGTGCGGTTGTATGTAGCTTCCTGGTTGAATGGCGTTGATCATGCGCTGCAGCACCGATGCCGGTCTCTTGTGCAACGGCTGAATAATGCGTCCTCGAGGGTTGATCCGAGAGGCTTCGACTGCGTTGCCGACCAGTATGTCGTCTATCAAAGTAACAGATTCGTGGGGGGCGGGCAGTGTGCCTGGACAGATCATTGTCCCTCCCTGAGAAAACGGGAATCAGAATGTTTTGCGATCTCATCGTTTGCACTGGCGAGGTCGACGCGGCCTTTGGTTTCTTCCACTTCTTCTGGTTGAATGGGCATGTCTTCCTGGCTGATCGAGGGAGGGTGGATGGTGCCGATGGGGTGTGTTCTCATGGGGTTTCCTGCGAATTGAATTTGGAGTGAGAGGAAAGAATATTTGAAGAATATCGTGCTGCTCAGTCCCGGTCAAATTATTTCCTGACGGAAAGAGCTGTGGAAATGTGGTAATAAGGGGATTTCCCATACAATACGACCGAATTAACTCAATTAAGGATCTCTCCATGAAAAGAATACATGCGTTGCGCGATCCACGACTGCACACTGTTATTTTTCTCTCTCTTCTCTGCCTGCTCTTTTGCTGGCTCTACTTTTTCGGGGTGTATAACCATGTCACGGTAGAATTGGATCTTAAGGTACACGATGCCCCGAAGGGCAGTCGAGTGCGCGTTTTTTTCGCCTCGGGGAGGCAGGGCTGGTCGGAGCTTCGTTCAACTGTGGTTTACGTCAGGCGGTCAGGGCTTGTTGTCTACAGTTTCCCTCTGGTCAGTTTTGGGAAGGTCGATCGATTGCGTCTTGATACCCATAATTACGAGGGAGAGGTAGAGCTGTCCGGTTTCAGAATGATTCAACCTGGCTATGCACCGCTTGAGTTGAATGCGGCTGAACTGTCCACCCGTCTTCACCCCATTGTTGCCGGGACGCAGATTAAGCTGCAGAACAAGGCGGTGCTGGTACGTTCTTCCGACAGTGATCCGCAGCTTGAAATTTTCCCTCAGCAGACCTTTACAGGTCAGGACTGGGAAGTACTGCTGCCGCGTTTTGTGGTGATCTGCTGCGGGGTGTTGTTGATCTGGTTTGGAGGAAGGCGCATGGTGCCGGGAGTGGCCTTTGTTCCGATGCTGCTTTTTGGCGTCTGGTGTCTTGCTCTGCTCATGGCACTGCAGAGTCGTAATAATGCCCATCCGGATGAGTATGTTCATCTGGCGGCACAGGAATATTATGAGAGTCACTGGCTGCCGCCAGCAGTGGACAATCCTGAGATCGCCAGTACTTTCAGTGTATATGGGTTCTCAAGGCCCTCAAGCAGGGAAATTTATTATCTGCTCGCGGGCAGGTTCACGCAGGCAACCTCCTTTCTGCAATTGCCTTCCCCCCTGGACAGGCGTGCTTTCCAGCTCTTTCTTCTCAGTCTTATTTTACTTGCCACCATGCGCAACACTGCTGCCCGGTTGACAGCTCTGCCCCTGTTGCTGACCTCACAGAGCTGGTATCTCTTCAGCTACTGCAACTCCGATGCTTTTTCGCTTTTCATGGCCTGGCTGGTGGGATGGCAGGTTGTGGAGAAGAAAAGTGTGCTGCAGCGGATTCTCTATGACGACAGATGGCGGATTCTCGGGGTTGTGCTGGCAGGCATCGGCGCCGGGGTGCTGTTTATGATTAAACATAATTATCTTCCCTTTACGGTGCTGGTCTGTCTGCTTCTCCTGCTGCAGCTCTATCTTGAACAGAGATCGAAGGAGTCCAAGTGGCGGGCGTTGAGACGTCTGGTGGCGATTGGTCTGATCGGTGCGGCATTTTGCGGTTTGCGGATCGGGCTTGACAACTCAATCAACGACGGGCAACTGGCGGAAAAGAAGCTCGCCATGCAGCGGAAATATGCCCAGCCTGCCTGGCATCCTGATACGCCTCCCGAGGAGCGCATGGGCTCTCTCGGTTTGAGAGCGAAGGGGGTAAGCTGGAAGCAGGCGCTGCGTGACAAGTTCTGGCTTGAGAAAAGTTTTCGCAGCGGTTTCGGGGAGTTCGGTTACTCCAGTATCTCCGCCCC
>JBFHIO010000398.1:0-2337 GCA_041596435.1 Desulforhopalus sp.
GCAAATGGTGGGAAATTTGCGTCAATACCATTAACCAGTTTATCGGCACCAAAAGAGCTTCCTGCACAAAGCAGTGTCAGCAGACTGCACAAAAGACATAAATTTTTTTTCAGCATTTTCCCCTTCCTTTGTTGTTAGTTTTCTTTATCGGGTCCTCGAATAACCCGTCTTTCGTCCATGTTTTTGGCTCAGTCAGGAGTTTGCCATCGGAGGTAAGCGCCAGACTCCGATATTAAAGATATTCCTGTTGTAAATTCCCTGCTGTGTCCTGGACATGAATGATATACAAAGTTTTCAAGGCACCACATGTTGTGAATTTTTTCTCCACATCCACAACCCTCATTGCAGGCCATATAACATATCCTATTTTGATTGTTTGGTAAAAACATAAAATTGCTGTTCCAGTAAAGATGGTCATGCACTGGTCAGGAAAAGCGTTCCTTCGCCATCCTGAAAGACCTGGTCTTTCCCTTCTGTTCTCAATGCCCCACATTCTCGGGCGGCCGCCCCTGCGGAAGATATCCCGCTATGCCGATCATAAATCGTATCAATCCATAACTGAGCCAGCTTGCCAGACGCACAAGAATATGCTGTGATCTCCAGGTCTCCTCCGATATCTGCTTCGCCCCCATAGTAATTGCCTCACTCAGGCTCGCCTTCAGCGTTGCGCTGAAAGTCGGATCGTCAACCACAACATTTGCCTCAAGAGCAAGCAACAGGCTGAAAGGATCGAGATTGGAAGATCCCACCGTTGCCCAGGATGTGTCGATCACTGCCACCTTGGCATGCAGGAAACTCTGATGATATTCATAGATCTCAATCCCCGCATCAAGGAAGGTGCCGAAGAGGGCGCGGGATGCATAGTGGACCAGGCGGTGATCCCCTTTTCCCTGCAGAAGCAGGACAACCCGAACGCCACGCTGAGCTGCGGCCACCAGTGCATGGCGAAAATTCAAGCCCGGTAAAAAATAGGCATTGGCCAGGATGATTTCTCTTTTGGCCTGACCGATTGCCTCCAGGTAGGCATTTTCTATATCGCGACGATGATGGAAATTATCACGGATCAAAAAGCTGCAGCGCATCTTTCCCGCGGCTTGTGGTGGAGCAACTGGACGTGCTTTGGGCCGGGGTGAAACCAGGGACAGGCGGCGTGACCAGGTAATTCTCGACCACAGCCGACGGGCGGAGGCATGGATAACCTTGACCAGTGGCCCTTCCACCCGTACCGCATAATCATACCGAGGTGGATCCGGGCCGGTCATGTCATCAATGATATTTATTCCGCCGACGAAGGCCAGGTTTCGGTCTATGACCGCAAGTTTGCGATGCAGGCGTCGCAATCTCTGACGTTTGAGGGTCCACGGCGATATCCTGGGCCGAAACTTCAGTACCAGAACTCCGGCCTCCTCGAGGTACTCAATCATGGCTTTCGGTAGATTCTGCGAGCCAAAGCCATCAATCAGCAGACAGGTTTTCACCCCGCGCAGGGCGGCTCGTCTGAGGGCTTCGGCAATACGGCGTCCGGTGCGGTCATTTTCAAAAATATAACTCTCAAGGTATATTTCCTGATTCGCGTGGTCAAAAGCTGTCTCAAGTGCCGGGAAATAGTCCTTCCCATTATGCAACAAGGTGATCTGATTATTTGAATACATTTCAGTCGTGATGGTGACGTTACTCCAGGGGAATGTAATAAGGGTATCTTGAATAATCTTGTATTTCGTTCATATTCAAGGCACAGGAGAAAATTTACCGCAGGCATATTAGTACCTTAGAAATTATTTTTCGTGTTTTTTGAAAAGAATTTCGTGAAGGTGCTTATACCGGCTTACCGTCCATCTCCGGTATAATTGATCTCTCGACGTCTCGTTCCTCACTTTGTCGGAGGATAAATTTTTGATTGTAACGAAGAAGATGGCCGAAAGACTGGTTATTCAAGGTTCCCATAAATCTGTTTTTGCCGATTACGAACATGCAGGCAGAAGACCTCTGCTGAAAAACAGTGTGGTTTGAGAGAAGGCTTTTCACCTCCCATGGATGGCCTGAGATTGTGCATGTCAGCTTCTACTTGGCTCAATTCCGGCCCTTGTCCGAACGCTTCAGCGGGAATCACATGCTCCCAACTATTTGAATTCTATTGTTATTTCTACAAATTTAACTTCAGAAAATTTACAATCTTTTGAGTGTAATGCAAGGTTGAGTCTGTCAGATGCCTTCTAATCTAAAAGGAGTGCTGGATTTGTACAATAAGAGCAACGTCATAATATGGAAAAGAGTGAGCTTCCGGTATGATTACGTCACCCAACCTGACCTGAGGTTACCATGTCCAGGCACCAGCAC
>JBFHIO010000399.1:0-2336 GCA_041596435.1 Desulforhopalus sp.
CAAACTGCTCTAACAATTATGGTCCCTGGCAGTTCCCGGAGAAGTTGATCCCGCTGATTTTTAACAACGCCATGCACGGCAAACCTCTGCCGGTATATGGGGATGGTAAAAATGTACGCGACTGGCTCTACGTTGTTGATCACTGTGAAGCCATTGAACAGGTTCTGCTGCGGGGAAAAAATGGGGAAAGCTATAATATTGGTGGCAACAATGAAAAACAGAATCTTGAAATAGTACATATTGTCTGCGACCTGCTCGATAAGAAGGTTGCGCCGCTTAAGAGTGGTGAGCCGCGCCGGTCTCTGATTACCTTCGTCACCGACCGCCCCGGGCATGATCGCCGTTACGCCATTAATGCTGGTAAAATTGACAGAGAACTTGACTGGCAGCCAAAGGTGAGTTTTGAAGAAGGTATTGAGAAGACTCTCGACTGGTATCTTACCCATCAGCAGTGGATGGATGAAATTGTCAGCGGTGATTATCAAAATTACTATGAAAAGATGTATACTCGCTGAAAGTGAGTTGTGATCTTTTGAATAAATAAAAAAAACGTTCCCTGCGCTTGAGGAGATTATGAAGGTAACACCAACTAGAATCCCAGAGGTATTTATTGTTGAACCACAGGTCTTTGGAGACCAGCGCGGTTTTTTCTTTGAGTCCTTTAACCAGCGTGACTGGGAGAAAGAGACCGGATTGAAGACCGTTTTTGTACAGGATAACCATTCCCGCTCTACCAAAGGGGTATTGCGTGGACTCCACTATCAGATTAAGCATGCGCAGGGTAAACTTGTGCGGGTTTTAGTGGGGGAGGTCTTCGATGTTGCGGTGGATATTCGTCGCTCTTCTCCCACTTTCGGCCAGTGGGTCGGGGTGAAACTGTCTGCGGAAAACAAAAAGCAGCTCTGGGTTCCGGCTGGTTTCGCTCATGGTTTTGCCGTACTCTCGGATGAAGCTGAATTCCTCTATCGCACCACCGATTACTGGGCACCGGAGTATGAGCGTGGTATCAAATGGGATGATCCCACCATCGGTGTTGACTGGCCGGTTGATTTTACCCCGATTCTCTCTGAAAAAGATGAGAAGGGCGTCGCGTTTGCCGAGGCAGAGGTTTATGAGTGATAAGCCTGCTGTAGTGCAGGATTGTTTTTTGTGTGCACGGCGGTGATTTATATTATCACCTTGTGTTAGCATGAATAAAGTACAACAGATTACCCAAAAAACGTTATTGCTGGGAGGAGTGGACTGAAGCTTGAGGCAAAGTATCAGGGGGGCAGTATTAACTATGATGTTGAGGTGGAGAACAAACATCCCTGGCAGATTCTCGCCCGGCGGGTTGAACCGCGCAGTAGAAAGTTTCTCCTCTTCAAAAGTGATGATCTCTGGTATGACCCGACATCTTTTATTGATCGCGAAAGTTTTACTGTATACACGGTGAAAGGGAATTCGTCGCGATACTATATGGACATTTCCTTCTTGCCTGACTGCTTGTGCTGCATGAAAAAAGAAAAGCCCCCAACTTCTTGAGAAGTTGGGGGCTTTGTTGTTTGCGGCTGTCTTAAAGGGCTCTTTTGTGCAGCAGCTGCAGCAGGCTGTAGCGGCTGTCTTTGTGCTGATTGAGCATCAGTACAAAGGGAACAAGATTTTCTCCCTGTGTGAAGTATCCCGCGTAGCAGAAGACTCCGGCGAGGGGCATGGTGCCGCTTTTTACCAGATCCCCGTCTTTTTTCTTCATCAGATATGCCCAGGGGCGGAATCCTTTGAGAATGTGGATAAAGGCTGTGCAGGTAAAACGGTTTTCCAGAGAAAGGCCGGAGCCCTCTTCAATATGAAACTGATGCGAAGGGATTCCCAGCTGTCTGTGGGCGTATGCATTGACTATCTTTCGTGAATCCTCCCAGGTGGCGGGGCGGCCGAGTTGGCGATTCCGCTCGAAGCTGAGCTGGAGGAAGATCTGATTGGCAATAAAATTGTTGGAGTATTTGAGCAGGAGGCGAACCATTTCCTGCAGCGTCTTCTCGCTCTTGTATATGACAAGGGGGTGGAGTTCTGAGGGGGTTTCGCGACGGCTGATACCGTTTTCTACTGTAATACCGCTTCGGGCAAGCTGAGCGGTGAAGAGTTGTCCCGCGTAGCGCAGGGTGGGTGTCAGGTTGTGAGAATTATCCCGCTGCGAGGTTTTCCATGCGATATTGATCCGGTGTTGTATGCCGGGGCGAAGATGCAGCCTCTGAGCACGCTGCTGCATGAGAGGCAGCACAGGAGTTTGTTTCTCCCCGGAGGAAACATTGCCGTTTGGAGAAATCTTGACAGGCAGGGCATTAAAATTGACAGCAAGG
>JBFHIO010000400.1:0-2326 GCA_041596435.1 Desulforhopalus sp.
GCACAACGTCCAGAATGCCTCGGGCAAAGCATGTCGTCACAAATCCATAATAAAAGGGAACCTTGAATATGAACGAATGCAGGCTGTTTCAAGGTTCCCGAAAGAAGCGGTAAAACTGGTTTCGCTGCAATCTCAACGATGAATAACAACCAGCTCATGAGCGGAACCAGAAAAAAATGCGGCCCCGAAAAACAACAGCGACACTCTTCATCGATAAAAATTCGTGGGTGCAGCGGTTACACCCTTTCACCAAATTATCCTATATCCTCTTAACGGGGGTAACTGTCTACTCAGGACTTTGGGGGTGGCAGTATATTGCCCTGCTCCTCCTGATCAATGCTGCCCTTGTCGCAAGTGGGAAAATCCTGAAAGAAGTATTTCTGGCTCTGGGGGGAATTATGCTGCCCCTGATGCTGTTCATGATCCCCATCCATGGTTTTCTTTACCCCGAAAATACAACCGTTCTCTTTAATGTGTACGGTATTCCGTTCTATCAGGAAGGGTTGCTTTTCGCCTCCTCTATCCTGTTAAAGCTGGCAGTAGTGCTGATAACATCATTGCTTTTTGTCTTCACGACTCATCCAGCGGATCTCATTACAGCGCTATCACATGCAGGCAGATCTCCATCTCTTGCGTACCTCCTTGGCAGTCCCCTGCTTTTACTGGCTGGCATGCGCGACAGGATCGAACACATTCAGGCCGCGCAGCGGGCGAGAGGCCTGGATACAGGTGGCAATGTATTCAGGCGGTTCTACAGTCTGGCTCCGCTCATTCTCCCCCTGGTTGTGGGTGCCATTATCGAAGTAGAACAACGCTCGATCGCCCTTGAAGTACGTGGGTTTAAATCGACCTCTGCTAAAACTTCCCTTCGCATAATCACCGACTCAACAGTACAGCGGTTCGCCAGATGGTTTATGCTTGCAACGTCCGTAACCCTTATTCTTATTCGATGTATCTGGTGAAACATGGCCCGGCTTGAAACCGATCACTTGACCTGGCACTATCCAGGATCTGAGCAACCCGCCCTCGATGAAGTATCTCTCAGCATACCGGCAGGCGAATTCGTCGCGATCGCAGGAGCAAACAACAGCGGGAAATCCACCCTGTGTTATGCCCTTGCGGGTGTTGTCCCCCATCTCTATCAGGGGGAGATGCAGGGGAGAGTGCTCATTGATGGCACAGACAACAAAAACAAAACGGTAAGTGAAATTGCGCTTCACGCCGGTCTGGTGCTGCAGGTGCCGGCGAGCCAGATGTCCGGGGTACGTTATACCGTTTTCGAAGAGATCGCTTTCGGCCTTGAAAATCGAGGTGTCCCCCGGGAAACGATGCTGCAAAAGGTGAAGAAGATACTGACTCTCATGGGGCTTGAGGAGTATGCTGCGCACTCACCCTTCCACCTGTCGGGCGGTCAGCAGCAGCGACTTGCCCTGGCAACTGTTCTGGCTGCAGATCCCTCCATTCTCATCCTTGACGAACCGACAACTTTTCTTGATCCCCAGGGAGCAAAACTCGTTTTTGACATCCTGCGTCAATTGCAGCAGCAGGGAAAAACAATCGTTATTGCAGAACAGAAAGCAGACCTCATCGCTGAATATGCAGACAGGGTACTTGCGTTTGACAAAGGCCGTCTTGTTATGGATGACATTCCGAGAAAAGTACTCACGTCACCACGGATGCAGGAGATTGGCCTTGGCGGGACGCGCTACACCCAGGTAGCAGACCTGGCCTGCAAAAAAGGCCTGCTCCCCTCTGATCTCCCATTACCGGCCTCTCTCTCCGAGACCGTTGAGGTTGTTGCTCAACTTTCACACAAAGGGAAGACTCATGCTCATTCGTGTTGAAGATCTCTCCTTTACCTATCCTGACTCAGTAACCGCACTGCAGAATATCTCCTTTGAGATCTCTGCGGGAGAGCGTGTCGCACTGACAGGACATAACGGCTCTGGGAAATCAACTCTGGTCAAGCACCTGAACGGACTTCTCAAGCCTTCTTCTGGCAGGGTCTGGATAAATGGCAGGGAAACGACAACCACCAAAACGGTGCAGCTGGCGGGTCAGGTTGCACTGCTCTTCCAAAATCCGGACGACCAGATCTGCAAACGAACTGTTTGGGATGAAGTTATTTTTGGCCCCAAAAATTTAGGGTACTCCTCAACGCGAATTGCATCGCTGGCTCAAGAAGCACTGACACTCTTTGATTTAACGTCGGTTACGAAAAAGAATCCCCATGATTTTGGATACAGCGAACGGAAAAGAATTGCGATGGCCTCCATTGTGGCAATGGATACCCCGGTTCTTGTTTTTGATGAGCCGACTGCAGGAC
>JBFHIO010000401.1:0-2323 GCA_041596435.1 Desulforhopalus sp.
GATATTCGCGGAAGACCTCGCCGTAAATCTCCCACAGGGTGATAAAAAGGGCGGTGACGATGGGACCGATGATGATACCGGGCAGGCCGAACATGGAGAGTCCTCCGAGGGTGCCGAAGAGGACGAAGAGATCGTGCATTTCCGTATCTTTGCCGACGAGTCTCGGGCGGACCAGATTGTCAAGATTCCCTGCAACGATGCCGCAGAGAATGAGAAGAACGGCGGCATCAAGATAACGGCCGGTGAGCAGCATGACGAGCAGAGCCGGGAACCAGACAAGAGCTGTCCCCACTGCGGGAATGATTGAGGAGACGGCCATCAGCGAACCCCAGAAAATTGGGCCCTCAATGCCGCAGATGACGAAGGCGAGGCCGCAGACAGTCCCCTGCATCAGTCCGATGATCACTGTCCCTTTGAGCGTGGCCCGGGTTACCGAGGTAAAACGGCGGAGCAGACGGCGCTCGCTGCAGTCATCAAGGGGCAGGAAGTAGAGAACCTTCTCCAGCAGCAGATTCCCCATATTGAGGAAATAAAACATCACATAAAACATGATTATGGCTGAGAATAGAGCGTTGATCGTCACCCTGGAAAAATCGGTAAGGGTATTGATGAAGAACGTGGAGAGGGTGCCGACCAGCTCTCCGGCCTTGCGCAGGATCACATCGCGGTAGGGCAGGAATTCGTGGTAGAAGGGGAGTTTTTCCAGCCAGTGGGCAGCCGAGGAGGGCTGGTCGATAAAACTTTGCACCCAGGGGGTTACCGACTGGCCGATGATGATCGCCTGGCCCACCATCATGGTGGCGAGAATAGAGAGCGGAATGACAAGGAGTAAAATAATGCCGAGGAGGGTTAGAACCGTTGCCAGCGTGGAACGCCCTTTGAGGAGGACGATAAGCCTGCTGTGCAGGGGTTTAATCACCGCAGACAGCAGAGCTGCCATGAAGATGGCCAGGAGGAACTGCTCAATCATCTTCAGAAAAAGCGCGGTAATAAAAAAAAGCAGGCCGATAAGGGTCAGCCGTATGATTGTCTCCTTCGTCATTTTTTTTGTTCAGCGGGGCTGAAAATCAGTGGAGGCCGGGATGGGAGTGTATCTCTGCATCAATCACGTCAGCATCTTCCGCATGCAGGCGGATCATGTTGTGCAAGTGGGTCAGATTTTCGGGTGTTATTTCGGTGAAGCGGATGGAGGTGAACTTTTCATCGCTGCGTTCAATGG
Organism: Desulforhopalus sp.; assembly: GCA_041596435.1. Lineage (GTDB taxonomy): Bacteria > Desulfobacterota > Desulfobulbia > Desulfobulbales > Desulfocapsaceae > Desulforhopalus. The sequence continues at coordinate 1,220 of JBFHIO010000401.1, forward strand.
CACCGATGATTTCCAGGTCCGGGGTCGTGCTGTACAGAGGAAGAGTCAGGGTGACTCTGCTGCCGCGCTCGAAGGGGCCGGAAATCTCAAGTTTACAGCCGCCAACGCTGATATTGGTGAGATTCTTCACCTGATATCTGCCGTCGTTAAGCGTCAGCTGTGCCTCCTGGTCGAAATGCAGTCTGGTAAAACGTCTTCTTTCTTCAGTCATTGTTGTTTTTGCCTCTGATGGAGGCCCCCAGTTCCGGACCGGATATTGTGTAGTTTACAGAAGAAAATTTGCAATTATACTGTTTAAGAACCTTAGTATATCTGGTTACAGGAAAGAATGAAAGAGTGCCTGCCAGTAACTTTCATTCTTCTCCATACATTTTAACGGGAACATCGAATAACCAGCCTTTCGCCCATTTTCTTCAGTGCAGTCAAAATTTATCCTCCGACAAAGCGAGGAACGAGACGTCGAGGTAAGCGCCAGACTCCGATATCAAAGTTATGCCTGCGATAAATTTCCTCCTGTGACTCGAATATGAACGAAATACAGAGTTTTTCAAGGTGCCCTTAACTTCGGGTTTACATTATGAATGAGAGTACAACTCCGCGCGACAGGAAGCTTCCCGACAGGCCCAATGGTGAGCTGATTCTCCGCACCATTGCCATGCCCGCCAATACCAATCCCTCCGGCGACATTTTCGGCGGCTGGATTATGTCTCAGATGGATATCGCCGGAGGCATGATGGCGCGGGAGCTGACGGGAACCCGTATTGTCACTGTAGCGGCGGACAGCATCGTCTTTATTCGCCCGGTACGGGTGGGGGATACGGTGTGCTGTTACGGTAGAATTCTGAAGGTGGGGAAGACCTCCCTGACCATCAATCTCGAAGTCTGGGTGCGCCCCGGGCTGCCAGAGACGGGGCTGCCTGAGCACTATCTTGTCACCCACGCCGCCATGACCTATGTCTCTATGGATGGAGAGGGTAAAAAGCAACTGGTGAATCACGAGCGGATTGAGGGTTTTGTCTCCGCTTTCTCCTGAAGAAAGCAGTGAATAACCCGTCTTTCAGTCAGCTTCTTCGTTACAGTCAGAAATTTATCCTCGGAGGTAAA
>JBFHIO010000402.1:0-2320 GCA_041596435.1 Desulforhopalus sp.
CCACTATATTTTGTATCAAGTCCGAAAAATGGAAAACAATGCCCATTTATTGCTTTTATCTTCCATTTTTATATATAATTTGAGTGTATCACTGCTATGCTGGAAAACAAGTTAAAATTTACTCCAAACCCCAGCTCAAACTGATGGATCAAGTGCGTGAGCCCCTCAGATACTCTCATTACGCACGCTCAACAAAAAAAACATATTGCCAGTGGATTTTACGTTATATCTATTTTTATGAGGAAAAACGCCACCCCAAAGATATGGGAGGAAGGAAAAAGGAGACGGGAGGAAGGGAAAAGCAAAAGGCGGAAAGACGGAAAGGCAAAGACTGGATGGTCAACGAAACACGCGAAATCTTTTCTCTATATAAAATGCCTTTTTTCGTATGTTTCGCGTATTTAGTTGGCAAAAAAAATCTTTTCGCTGTGCCATCTTTTACAAGATAACCCGAGGCTGCCGGTCAGAGAAGCGACTCCCTGAATTCAGTGAGCCGGGCGGCGCACTGCGGGATATCCTCTGCGGAGAGTTCGAGGTCAAAGGTGTAGTTGCTCATGCTGCGGGTATAGCGCGGGTCGTAATATTCCAGCAAAAGGATGCGCACCAGGTCGCGAAGGTTGCGTTCAGCCAGCAGGGAACACATCTGATCGACCTTTTCATGGCCGAGACTCCTCGTCAATGACCGCAGAATTCTTTCCACCTCCACCTGCTGCTCAGGTGTATCCACCGGATAATCCTCTACAATACGCGTGATGCGGGTCTCCACCGAAGCGGTAACATTGACCAGTTTTCCAGCCTTCATCGCCATGGCAAAGGCTTTAGGGATGAAGACCCGGCCAATCTTGCGACTCTCTCCTTCTACAAAATACGGAGGTTCCCCCGCCTCATCAATCTGCTCGGCAAGGAGCGCCTCGAAATCGCGCTGGTTGCGGGGATGCAGATCAAGGGCACCAAAAAGGGAACTGCGGTGCTGAGCGAGGTCTTCAAGGTCGATAAAATTATCAAGATGCTGCAGAATGCGGGTCTTGCCCGTACCGGTGAGGCCGTGAACAACAATCACCGGCGGAGCAAAGTTCTCTACCGCCCGCAGTATGCTGGTGCGGAAATCCTTGTAGCCGCCATCCACCTTCACCGCAGGGTGACCGGTCTGGTTGAGCAGATTGACGATGGAACGGGAACGCATCCCTCCGCGAGCGCAGAAGACGGCAAAGGTACATTCTCCATGGGTATCAAAGCCTCCGAGCATTTCGCCCATCTTCTTCTCAACATAGAGAAATCCCTGGTCGATGGCCTGCTCCTTACCGGCATGGTTGTAAATGGTACCGATAACACTCCGTTCCTCTTCATCAAAGAGCGGGACATTCACCGCCCCGGGGATCGTACCGGATTTATATTCAGCCGCCGAGCGTACATCCACCAGCAAAAAGCCTTTTTCCTGTGCCTCCTGACAACTTATGGTCTCGGCAACGCTGCCAAGGATATTACTTCGAGAGAGATCAAGTTTTTCCATTACCATTACATATTTCCACAAAGATATTGAACAAGTGCGAGCGTAGAGATCGTTGCCGTCTCTGCCCGCAAAATCCGCCAGCCGAGGCCAACGGTACGCCATCCTGCCGCTCGCGCCGCTTCCACCTCTGCCGGAGTCAGCCCGCCTTCAGGGCCGATAAACAATGCCACTGCCGGAGCCGCAGCCAGTTCCCCGGCCACCTCCCGCAGGCCCACTTCCCGCTCTTCCTCATAGAAAAAGAGTTTCAGAGTTCCTTCAGGCAGATCAAATTGAAAATCATTCACGGCAAGCGGAGCCGACACCTCCATCAGCCTCGGCCGCAGGCACTGTTTGCAGGCCGCAAGACCGATGCGCTGCCAGCGCTCCCGTTTGCGTGCATCGTCGGAACCACCCTGACTGCGAGCCGTTTGCACCGGCTGCAGACGGGTCACCCCGAGTTCAGTGCTCTTTTGCACCACGACATCCATCTTCTCTCCCTTGAGAATACTCTGGAAGAGAAAAAGAGGTGTACCGGAATCCTCAGCGAACTCCAGTTGTTCCCCCAGCTCCAGCTCCACGGCCCGCTCGGTAGAAACAACGATGGCGGGATAGACTGCCCCGCTGCCGTCGAGCAGTTCCACCGGATCTCCAGCGCTGAGACGCAGCACTTTGACGATATGCCGCGACTCCACGGCATCCAGCCGCACCCGGTCACCACGCCTTCTCGCCGGATCAAAAAAGAAGCGCCGCATAGACGTCCTCCGTATTATGGGAACCTTGAATTTCTCGGTTAAGTTCCTGTCAGGTACCCTTGTGACAAGATTTTTCTTC
>JBFHIO010000403.1:0-2297 GCA_041596435.1 Desulforhopalus sp.
CCTGCCGTTTCGCCACCGGCCACTGCATCAAACTGTTCAAAACCGACTTCCTGATAAAGGGTTGCTACAGCGAAGTCCATCAGCGTTTTGCGAATGCGCGGATAGGAAATGAGCTTGCGACAATCGATATAAACCGGGCTCGCCAGCCCCGAAGTAAGGATAAAAGGTTTATCTGCCTGAAAGTGTACTGCTTTTATTTCCAGCAGCATTTTAGCGGTCAGCTCTGCCATGGTGCCAGAATCCTGAAGTGTATTATTCATGTTTTCCTTTTTATATAGTGTAGTTCCACCGGAGGGGAACATCCGGTGGTGCAAATGCTGTAATCAGCCCCTCCTCTGATAAAATATCACCGGTGGGGAGGTTTGAATTGTCGTCATCTTCTGAGCGGAGAAGGGAAATATTCTCCGTATTCTCAGAAACTCCATAGAAAGAAGCCCCGTGCCGGGAGACAAAACCTTCAAGCTTTTCAAGGGCATCTGCCTGATAAAAAACTTCGGCAAGGTAGAGTAAAGCTCGCCCGGCAGTGAAACAGCCGGCACAGCCACAGGCGCTCTCTTTAGCCGCGCGCAGATGCGGTGCTGAATCAGAACCAAAGAAAAAATGTGTGTCTCCACTGGTCGCCGCCTGCACCAGCGCCAGTCGATGTTCTTCCCGTTTGGCCACTGGCAGACAGTAATTGTGCGGTTTTATACCGCCGACCAGAAGTGCATTTCGATTGATGACCAGGTGATGCATGGTGATGGTCGCGGCCATCGTGCCTGCCTGCTCTCGGACGAAATCAACACCCTGTTTTGTGGTAACATGTTCGAGTATAATCCGCAACTCCGGCAAACTTTTTCGCAACGGATCCAGCACCCGGTCGATAAAAACCGCCTCGCGATCAAAGATATCAATGTCGGCGTCAACGACCTCTCCGTGCACCATCAGCGGGATATTTTTCAGGGCCATTCGTTCCAATACCGGCATCACCTTTGCAATGCTGGTTACACCACCGGCGGAATTGGTGGTGGCGCCTGCGGGGTAGAGCTTGACTGCCGCCACTTCCGGACTCCCCGCGACCCGGTCAATATCCTCAACAGTAGTGTTATCAGTCAGGTAGATGCTCATCAGAGGCTGAAACTGTGGATTGCTCCTCACGGCTGCCTGCAAAACCCGTTCGCGATAGGCAAGTGCTTTTTCCACGGTAGTCACCGGCGGCGCAAGGTTTGGCATTATCATCACCCGACCAAACAGGAAACTGCTGCACGATGTGACTGCACGTAAAAGAGCACCGTCCCGCAGATGCAGATGCCAGTCATCCGGCCGACGAATCGTTATTGTATTTTCCCTCATATAGCCTCCAGGATATCTTCTTCACTGAGTATGAGCTGGTTTATCTCCAGATTGCGGTTGGCAGGTGTCATCATATTCACAAGGTATTGATCCTGCTCTCCGAGGAGCTTCCCGCTGTTCTCTATAATAATGCGTAACATGGGCCGAGCCAGATTTTGATTTGTTTTCAACACAATCGCATAGCGCTGGTCACTTAGTTTGACCTGAGTCCCGGGCGGATAGAAACCAACAAGGGATATAAAAGAGGCCAGTAACTCGGGGTGAAAGCCCCCTTTATCCTTCACCATAATAGTAAAGGCCTTCTCCGGGGTCATCGGTTCTTTATATGGCCGCACTGCGGTAAGGGCCTCAAACACATCACAGACCTGCAGCAGGGAGGTGATCGGATGGCGAACCGCCCACTCCTCCTGACTCGGATAGCCACCGCCATCGAAACGAATATGATGGCCCCAGCAGGCTGCAAGGGCAAAGGGCATGACTTCTTTCTGTTGAGACAAGATCTCTGCTCCGGCGCGGGGATGATCTCGGATAATCTCAAACTCCACCTCGGTCAGGCGTCCCCTTTTCATCAGAATATCATCAGGAATGACGCATTTACCAATGTCGTGCAGCATCGCCGCCACACCGATGGCAAGAAGATCTTTATCATTCCACCCCATCTGCGAAGCCGCGTAGACCGCCAGAGCAGCCACCCGAATAGAGTGGCTCACCGTGTAATTTTCAAATGTAGGATAATAGACGGTGTGGAGAATATCCATAAAACTGCTGCGTATGTGCTTAAGCATGAATTCCGAGACAGAACGCGTCCGGTGAACATCAAGCTGCCGACCGAGTCCTGCATCACCAATAGCCTCAACGACGGCGTCATGCATCCGTCGTTTCAATGCCCGCGACCCGGCAAAGCTGCCCCCCGGGCGTCCATCTTCTCCATGCCATGCATCCTGCCCGTCGGAATCGCCAGTAAA
>JBFHIO010000404.1:0-2295 GCA_041596435.1 Desulforhopalus sp.
ACTGGTCTTCATTATCCCCACCCGCGGTCTGCTTGGTTATCGCTCGGAGTTCATGACTGATACTAAAGGCATGGGCATGATGTCCTATGTTTTTGAAGAGTATGGCCCCTATGCAGGAACTATTGTCAACCGGGTGAACGGGGTGCTGATCTCCATGGAAGCCTGCACCGCAGTGGCTTATGCGCTCTTTAACCTGCAGAGTCGCGGTAAACTCTTTATTACCCCTGGTGCACCTCTGTATGCCGGGCAGATTATTGGCGAACATGCCCGTTCTACGGATCTTGTCGTCAACCCGGCCAAAGGGAAAAAGCTCACGAACATGCGGGCTTCCGGAACGGATGAAGCTGTTGTTCTGACTCCCCCGGAAGAAATGTCCCTTGAGGACTGCATCGCTTACATCAACGATGATGAGCTTGTAGAGGTAACACCTCTGTCTATTCGACTGCGCAAGCGTCCCGGCACAAAGCTTTAAGGGTAATTTTTACCTGACAGGGAGAGCCTTGAAGCGCCCTGTCTTTTGTTCATATTTGAGAGACAGGTTGTTCGATGTTCCCCGAGGAGAGCAGTATGGAAGAAATATTGAGTATTGTACTGGCTGTGGCAGCTGCCTTCGCCTGTGGTGTATTATTAAAGAAGAAGTTTGCCAACTGCACACCGTGACTGGTGATGTATGGCTCCGCAGGTGCGGGGGTTCTGGTCCTTTGGCTGATGTATAAACTCCTTGGCAGCGGTCAGTAACAGGTTGTTCCCGTTGAGTGACTCAAAGGGGCGAATCGTTATTATAACGATTCGCCCCTTTTTGCGTTTTAGGCAGGTGGCAGCAATTTTGTTTCTTTTGCTGGTTCTCTTCTAAAAGGCGGAACAGCGAAAAGATTTTTTGCCAACGAAAGAAGGCTCGAAACATGCGAAAAAGGCATTTTATAGGAAAAGCATAACTTCTAAAAAAGCTATGAACAAAGACAGAGAATTTTATAGCGAGGGTAAAGATAAAACGGCAACAGCAATTCTCTGTTTGAGTTAAAAGCCCTTTTTCTCACATCTTTTTGCCTTTTTTTTCGCGTGTTTCGTTGGCCAATCGTTTTTCCGCCTTTCGCTTTTTTGGGTCCTTCCAGTTTTTCGTGCCTTTACCATAAAAAGCCGTAAAGCCCTTCTTCGCGTTCTTCGCGGTAAAAATTGCGTTACCGCTTTTTGCCTTTACCCGTCTCCCTTGCCCTTTCTTGATTGGAAATAATCCGTCAAAATCTCCCGATGGTCAAAAGGAATCTCCTCCGGCAAAGTGTCTCTGGTGAAAAAGGCCAGCTCAGCCGCGTCATCGGCTGCGACCGGGGTTCCCTCGGCGGTTGCGATGAAGACCGTGGTGGCGGTGTGCATGCGCGGATCTCGATGGGGGTCGGAGTAGGTATGGAACTGTTGCAGACTGGTCAGTGTGACGCTGCACTCTTCTTTCGCTTCCCGTGCGGCGGCTGTCTCAAAACTCTCTCCATAATCAACAAAACCGCCGGGAATGGCCCAGCCGAAGGGCGGGTTTTTCCGCTTGACGAGGATAATTTTCCCCTCTCTCTCAATGATAATATCCACAGTGGGAATGGGATTGCGGTAGACGGTGATTTCGTGATTGCAGTTCGGGCATTTCATGGCTGTTCCTCCTTTATGGGGACCTTGAAGAACCTTGTCTTTTGTTCAGATGCGGGGGCTCCGCATGTCAATTTTCGGGTTTCCAGCGTATCAGACGGTTAATCTCCTGCCAGTTTTTCACTCTTTTGATGTTCTGCTGGCTGTGATTCCACGGGCGGTCAAAGACGATGGAGTCGATGCCTTCTCCTGCAAGGGCTTCACAGGTTTCGGCACGGTCGTCGACGAAGCAGCGGAGGCTGGATTCGTGGATGTGACGCAGTTTGTCGTCATGGTTGCCGGAGCCGATCAGACGGAAGACATCAATATCCACCGAGGAGGGCAGGTTCTTTTCCAGCCAGGTACGAACGGAGCCCGTTTTCTGACGGGCGGTAATGATGGCGGGGCGGCTCTGCGTCGCCAGTTTTGTCAGAACCTCCAGCGCTCCGCTGACCGGTGGCACGGGGCTTGAGTCTTTCTCCAGGCTGGCGAAGATATCCATCACGAGTTCTGCGGGGATGTCGAGACATTCGGTGATGTTAAAGTTGTGAATATCCTCCAGGGAGTAGCCGCAATAATTATACTCTTCGCAGACAATTTTCAGGAAGGTTCCAGCGGTATCGGCAATAACGCAGTCGAAGTCAAAACCAATTTCGAGGGGCGATATTGAGGGGGGCATTTTCA
>JBFHIO010000405.1:0-2294 GCA_041596435.1 Desulforhopalus sp.
ACGCGATGAAAAAAATGGCGTCTTCTTCTCATCTGGACGTCTTGGTCACATGTGGAGTTATGTAAACGGAGTTGCCGAGGCAGACAAGAGCAAGACTGTGGTCATGTTTGGCAGCGACGGTTCGCAGATGGAAGGTGATGACGCTGAGGCTGCCCGCTATGCGGTGGCACGCCAGCTGAAAGTCAAACTCTTTATTGATGATAACGACGTTACTATCTCCGGGCATCCCACCGATTACATGCACGGTTATGACGTGGTCAAGACTCTGCAGGGACACGGACTGTCAGTCAACTTCGGGGAAGGTGAAGACCTCGCCGGTCTCTACCGCAGGATTCAGCAGACGCTGACCTCCGACGGGCCTGCTGCCGTGGTCAATCGTCGCCTGATGGCACCTGAGGTTGAGGGTATTGAGGGGACTCCCAAAGGGCACGATGTTATTGCTGTGGATCTCGCGGTGAAATACCTGAAGGCGAAAGGTTGCGATGCTGCGGTCAAGGCATTGGAAAGTGTCAAAGTGGAGAAGACCAAAGCCTCCTATCTTGGCAGCACCAAAGAGATGGCGAAGGTTCGCGACGACTTCGGTCGGGTGATCTCTGAAATCCTTGAAAAAATGGAAAAACCGGAAGAAAAAGTTCTGGTGGTTGATTCAGATCTTGAGGGTTCCTGTGGTCTGCACCATATCCGCAAGGCTTTTCCGCAGTGTTATGTGCATGGCGGAATCATGGAGCGTAATAACTTCAGCGTTGCCGCAGGGTTCGGTTCGGAGAAGGGACGGGTGGGAATTTTCGGGACTTTCGCCGCCTTTATCGAAATGGTGATCTCTGAAATTACCATGGCCCGTCTCAACGATGCCAATGTCATTGCGCATTTCTCCCATTCGGGGATTGATGACATGGCGGACAATACCTGCCACTTCGGAATCAATAACTTCTTTACTGACAACGGGCTGGCAGAAGGCGACAACACACGTCTCTACTTCCCGGCGGACAGCAATCAGCTGCGGGCGATCCTTAAACGGGTCTTCACTGATGAGGGCCTGCGTTTCATCTTCTCCACCCGCTCCGCCACACCATCTCTGCTTGATGCCGACGGTCAGCACCTGTACAGCGACGGTTATACCTTTGAGCCCGGCAAAGATGAGATCGTTCGGGAAGGAAAGGATGGCTATGTGGTAAGTTACGGTGAAATGGTCTATCGCTGTCTTGATGCGGTGGAACAGCTTCGCGCCGACGGTCATGATATCGGCCTGATTAACAAGCCGACCCTGAACGTGATCGACGAGGAGATGCTGAAGAAAGTGGGCAGCAGTCCCTTTGCCCTCGTGGTTGAAAGTCAAAATACAAAAACCGGTCTTGCCTCGCGTTACGGGACATGGCTGCTGGAGCGCGGGCTGACTCCGAAATACTCTAATATGGGGACCTCAAAACCCGGGCACGGCGGCATCGCCGAACAGCTTCCCTGGCAGGGGCTTGCAGTAGAGGATATCAAGAAAAAAATTCTTGCCCTCAAAGGCTGATTTTTCCTGTATTGCTTTTCACGCGGCCTGTCCTGTGAGGGACAGGCCGTTCCTGTGTAACTTCTAAGGATTTGCAGATATGAAAAAGATAATTCTCTCCGGTTCCATGGCCTATGACCGCACCATGAATTTTCCCGACCTCTTCCAAAACCACCTGCTGGCGGATCAGCTTGATCAGATCAGTGTCAGCTTCATGGTGGACGGGGCGACGGAAGATTTCGGTGGTACGGCGGGGAACATTGCCTTTGGACTGAAACTGATGGGGGAGGATCCGCTTCTCAGCGCTACCCTTGGCCGCGACCATTTTCGCTACACCGGCTGGCTTGACGCCAACGGTATCAGCAGGGATATGATTGTTATTGATGAGTCGGAGCTGACGGCGGGGTGCTACATCACCAACGATAAAAACAAAAACCAGTTTACCATCTTCAATCCCGGTGCCATGAAGCAGAGCTCCGAGCTTGATTTTGATTCCATTGGCACTGACAGCGCGATTGTACTGGTTTCTCCTGGAAATCTCCATGATATGCTGACGTACCCCGAAGAGTGTCTCAAACGGGGGATTGAGTATATCTTTGATCCGGGTCAGAACCTGCCGGTATTACCCAAAGATCAGCTGATAAGAGTGATCTCAAAAGCAAAACTGCTCATTGTCAACAAGTATGAGTGCAACCTGATCCTCGATAAGACGGGACTGTCTAAAGAGGAGATGGTCAAGATGGCGGAGAATACCATCGTGACTCGCAGTGAAGAAGGCTCAGAACTCTTTAAACGGGAG
>JBFHIO010000406.1:0-2292 GCA_041596435.1 Desulforhopalus sp.
ATTCTCTTACAAGAGATTGCCGCCGGAGTGAAGCAGCAGGGGACACCGGTAAGATCGCTCAATCTGACACAGGTGCAGTTTCAAGGCTGTATCGGTTGTGAAAAATGCAGAAAAACAAAGATCTGTACGGGGTTGATTGACGGCATGTCAACCCTTTACCCGGATATTATCGCCGCAAAGGGGCTGGTGCTTGTCTCTCCCACGCATAATTATAATATTACGTCGTGGATGAAGGCGTTTATAGACCGCCTCTATTGTTTTTATAACTTTACTGAAAACTGCCGCCACAACTGGTCAAGTCAACTCGCGGATCAGGGCCGCAAGGCGGTAATCGTCGCCATCTGTGAACAGGAGAATAAGGAAGATATGGGCTTCACCCTTGAGGCCATGCGTGCCCCGCTTGTGGCTCTGGGATATGAAATTGTCGAGGAGCTCGCCGTTTTCAATATATTCGCGAACGGCGGCGTTCGAGAGAACAGCAAGGTGACAGCTCAGGCCGTTGAGCTGGGAAAAAAACTGGCACAGTCACTCTGAAGGAAACCTTGAATAGGAACGAAATACAGGCTTCTTCAAGGTTCCCTGTATATTTTCACTGCAGGTATGATTCCCTGCAGTGAAAATATTCAAGCATCAGCGTATCATATTGTTAACATGTGATTTTCTCCAGCAGAAAATCACTCACCGCATTGATCGCAGCTTCTCGGCATGCAGCCGTCCCTGCACATATATGCCGACAGAGTGGAGCGCTTCATCCGCATCGGAGAAGACAGCCATCCCTGCCGCTTTCAGAGCGTCAACCATCGGCGTATAGAGCCGCCCACCATCGACGACAGCAACGAGGGGTTTCTCCAGCCTCTCAGCCACCTGCGGCAGAAGCTGCACAATGCTCTTCGGGTCATCAATATCAAGGCTGTGCACGGCGGGCGAAAGCGGGTCCAGACCGAGAACAACCATGTCTACGCCGCTGTCCTGCCCGAGAATCTCCGCCACCCGCGCGTGAGCCTCATCATCAGAACCCGGGTTGATATCAAAGGGATTTTTTACCGTAACAAGATTTTCCAGCCCCTTCTCTTTCAGCAGTTCTGTAAGGCGTGTAGAACTCTCCGGGGAGAATTCGGCGAGGTGCATGGCATAATCATCGGAGACAATACTGTCCGCCATTCCCACTGCCTCAAAACCTCCGCCGCTCACTGTCGCCAGGCGATTACCGTTCAGCTTTTTACGGTGCAGCTGCCGCGCCAGCATCATCAGGTTTTCAAACTGCCCAAAAGTCTCGGCGACAATCCCTCCGGCCTGACGCACACACGACTCACAGACCATATAATCTCCGGCAACTGAGGCGGTATGTCCCGATGTTGCCGACTTCCCTTCCGGCGTCCGCCCCGCCTTGTAAAAGATGACCTCCCTGCCAGCCATCACCGCCCCGCGCAGCGCACGCACAAAGTCCAGGCCATCGAGATCCTTGAACCCCTCGGCATAAACGCCGATAACCTCAATGCCCTCCTCGTCCTTGAAATACGTAAGGAAATCACCAAGGGTAAGGTCATTCTGATTGCCGATAGAAACCATATAGGCAGGATCAAATTCAGGCCTCCGGCTCAGACGGGTAATCATAAAAGCCCCGCTCTGGCTGATAAACGCGGTATTGCGGCTATGCTCTCCGCGCGTCTTCGGCAGTTTCTCCTCCGGGATAAACATCGTGTCATAACGGCCGGGATGGGAAACCACGCCAAGACAGTTGGCGCCGATGAAGATCGGCCCGCCATCCTCACGAAAATGCGCCTCGCGGATACGCTTCATCAATTCATCCGCCCGAGCCTCACTCTCTAAGGTTTCGCCCATGCCACCAGCGATCAACATCACCGTATGGGCACAGTCAGTACGCAGGATCGTTTCTACCAGCTCAGGAATTTTCTTTGCGCCAACCGCAATAACGAAGAGATCAAGCTGCACGTCCAGCGCGTCAAGACTCTCCACACATTTCACCCCTTCAAACTTTTCAAGCCCCGGTCGAATAATGCGGATATTCTCCTCGGGAAAACCACCCTTGCGAATGTTGTTGAGAATCACCCGACCAAAGTTCATGCGCGAGGTTGAGACCCCCACGATGCCTATGGTTCGCGGCTTGAGCAATCGCCCTATTTTCTCCACAGGTCTCTTTGCCGGAACCTCTTCCGGTTTGCCAAAACGGCACATGCCGTCCAGAGGAATCATGAGATAATCGGTGAAGGCAAATGGGTTGATTTCCAATTCCTTAATGATATAGGGAGCCTGCGGGTTGAGCGCGGAGTA
>JBFHIO010000407.1:0-2280 GCA_041596435.1 Desulforhopalus sp.
CAGAGCCCGCTGGTGCTTGGTGTCAGTGATGGCCAGGGCACTTTCCTTGCCTCTGATATCCCCGCGCTCCTGCCTTATACCAATGAGGTTATTTTCCTTGAAGATATGGAGATGGCAGTGCTCACTGCCACTGAGCGCAGGGTTTACTCCCTTGAGACCGGCTCTGAGGTTGACAAGGAAGTTCAGAAGATAGACTGGAATGCCTCCATGGCTGAGAAGGCAGGTTATAAACATTTCATGCTCAAAGAGATCTATGAACAGCCGCAGGCGATTACCAATACAGTAAGCGGTCGTATCGACCTTGAACACGGCACGGTCAGCCTGCCGGAGATTAACCTCAGCAGCGGTGACCTGGAGAAGATTGACCGTATTGTCATTGTCGCCTGCGGGACCTCCTGGCATGCCGCGCTTGTAGCGAAATACTGGATTGAGAAATATGCGGAAATCTCAGTGGAGGTGGATATCGCCTCTGAGTTTCGTTATCGCCACCTGCTGCTGAATGAACACTCTCTCACCATTGCCATCTCACAGTCTTGAGAGACAGCCGACACTCTCGCGGGAATTCGTGCCGCGAAAAAACTGGGGTCTAAAATACTCACCATTTGTAACGTGGTTGGCTCCACCATGACCCGTGAGGCTGACGGCACTCTCTACACCCACGCCGGGCCAGAAATAGGTGTCGCGTCTACCAAGGCATTCAGCTCTCAACTGGCGGCTCTCCTCCTTTTTACCCTTTATCTGGGCCAGGAGAAAAAGATTCTTTCTCCCGAAGAAATCAGTTCCTATGGCAGGAGTCTGATTGATTCCGCAGGGGTTGTGGAAGAAATTCTGCCCCGCCTGCAGAAGGAGATTACGGTGTTGATTGAATCTTTCTACGACGCACGTGATTTTCTCTTTGTCGGTCGCGGGGTGAATTTCCCCATTGCCCTTGAAGGTGCTTTGAAACTGAAAGAAATCTCCTATATTCACGCTGAAGGCTATGCCTCGGGTGAATTTAAACACGGTCCTCTCTCCCTGATTGATCGAAATATGCCTGTGGTGGCCCTGCTTCCGCAGGATGCGGTGTATCAGAAGTCTATTTCCAATGTGGAAGAGATTAAAGCGCGGCAGGGACGGCTCATTCTTATCGGTACTGCCGGGGATGATTCTCTTCGTTCCATCTCCGATAACATTCTCTACCTGCCTGAGGTCGCTGAGATTGTAAATCCCATCCTCTACACTATTCCGGCGCAATTGCTCGCCTACGAAATCGCCGCCCGGCGTGGCTGCGATGTGGACCAGCCAAGAAACCTCGCGAAGTGTGTTACTGTGGAATAATTTAAAGGAATCTTGAATTGATTTTTGAGGGAGGAGAATAAAGTTTCATACTGAACGATTGCTCAGGATTTATTCTGCAACATTTCGTTCAGTATGACTTTTTTTTCCGTCGCTGAACTTAAGTAATAAGTGCACGTTTGCCAGTGAAGACTTCCAGTGGTGTCAAATTCAACAACATAACTCCGTTGTTTATTACTGAAGCAGCCACATTCTTGCTCTTCGTCTATTTTCGGCCACAAAGCGTGAAGCGGCTGGTACGCTCCACAAAGGTAACAAGAGATGCAATTCTGCTCATAAACGGTATTTCTTTCCAAAATCTCAATCCGCGTCCTCTCATCCACTGTCTGAGGACGTTCTGCAATGTCTATGTGGTTGGGAACAAGAGAAACCCCGGTTCGTTTGCGTTTACCGCCTTTCCCGCAACATTTGGCCTGCCATGGTAGGTACGTGTGGGGTTTCCTCCCTTTTTGCCTGTCTCTGGTCAGAGATCGTTTGTATGACAAACGTTTTTTTGTGAAGGTAATTCAACAGAAAACCGATAGCTTATAGATTCAGGAGCTCAACCAGTTCGGAGCTGCTTTCGTTCAGTCTGTAATACTTCAGGGCTTTTTTTTGTGGCCTGAGGATCACAAGGATCATATTTTCCTGCAAAAGAGTTACGTGAAATTCTACTCTTAGAAAGATTCAGTGTACCAGCAATTTCAGTCTGAAATCTTCCTGTTTGAAGAAAGGCCATGATCTGGTACCTTCCTGAACACGTGAGTTGAAGGTCGCGGGTGCTGGAACCTGTGCATGGTAACCTCTGGTTGGGGGGTCGTGACATAACCATACCGGCAACTCACTTTTTTTGTATTATACGGTGTTGCACTTAGTGTGCTGATCCAGCAAACAATTATGAACCTGCTGGAGAGAACAAATGAATCTTGTAGAAAATTTCTAAAAATATTTGTCTGATGAGATCAC
>JBFHIO010000408.1:0-2273 GCA_041596435.1 Desulforhopalus sp.
TACAGCCGCAGGAACTGGTCAGGTCCAAAGTAAACAGGCAGGAAATAACGCAGCAGCTGAAGAAATAGGAAAGAAAAAGAGTGAACAGGGATATTATGTTATCGATAAACCTGTTGGTTTAATAACCGTAACTGCTCCTCGCCCGGTCCTTGAGAAGGTTGATGCCTATATTCGCAATCTCAAAAAGACCCTCTATAAGCAGATTTCCATTGAAGCCAAAATCATTGAAGTTCAAATTGATAATGAATCCAATTATGGTATCAACTGGAGCAGTGTTCTGAAAAATTTCAATGTTTCCGGAACACTGACGTTTGGAGCTGACGGGCAGGTTTATCCCTACGTGCGGAATAATTCTGCATCAACTCCAGATGGAAGAGTTTATACCGACCGGAGCGGAAATATGTTTCAGCCGAATGAAGACGGAGACGCTTCCGTTTATTATCACACGGCTGCTACAGGTTCAGCATACTATGATGCAATCGACCCTGGACAGTTCATCTCCAAAATCGCTCTCGGAGCAGCCAGCTTTGACGTCTTCCTGAATGCGTTGAAAGAAGAAGGACAAACAAAGATTCTCTCCAACCCGAAGATCAGTGTCATGAACGGGCAACCCGCCATGATTACAGTCGGGACCAATTATACCTATGTAAAAGAAGTCACCGTTGACGTAGACAGTGATGACAACAGCAAGGAATACAGCGTGACAACAGACCGTCTGCTCTCTGGGGTCGGTCTGGCACTTACGGCAACCATCCTTGATGATCACGATATCATCATGAACCTCACTCCCATTACCTCCGAGCTGGTTGGCAATGATATCGCTACCTCTGAATTCGGAACCGATGGACAATACGTAAGTCTCCCCGTTATAAATGTTCGGGAGATGAGTACCACTGTAAGAGTCAGTGATGGTGAGATGCTGGTAATCGGTGGTCTGATCTCCGACTCAAAAAGTACCGAAGGTGCGTTCCTGCCCATCCTCGGTGACATTCCAGTAATCAGGTATCTCTTTGGTTATGAAACGAAGAAACGGACAAAACGTGAGCTCATCATTCTGCTTCGCCCAAAAATCATCTGATCCGGGTAACAGGTACCTAAACCTGATAAACTAATGACTCTTACAAACATACGGGAGAATAAAATGAACAAACTGAAAATCCTCGCACTCGGGATCATGTCACTTGCAGTATCCGGGTGTGGCCAGACGGTCATTGAGACACTCAACAACCCTGTCGGACCAAATACAAACGGTCCCGGTTATGGTCGCAGCATCGTCGTCATGCCTTTTGCCGACTATTCAAAAGGAAGCATTGACGCAGCTCAACGGCGTTCCATGATGGTCAGCGAAGCCTTCACTGACAGTCTGAACGGCTATGGTTTCAGCATGCCAATTGAGGAGGATGTCTATGCCTGGCTGGTAAAAGAAGACGTCATTCAGCTTGCTGATTACAATGCCGCTGACACCACCAGTATTGATGAGGAGATTGCCAATCCCGACTGGACCGATACCATGCGGCAGCAGTTGACAATCTACAGAGCTAAAGTCCAGACAGATGTGGCTTCTGCAAAAGCAGCTTCTCCCGGAGTTCACGCATTAACACAGCAAAAAGTAGCTCAGATCGGTCGTCACTTCAAAGCCGACTACATTGTCCGTGGTCGTATTCTCGAATTTAAAACCCGCGATGAAGCCAGCTGGGAACCGTGGAAAAAAGGAATTTTGCCCTTCATCTACCAGGGCAGTAATCGCATCCTCAACGGCTTTGCCTCTTCTGATGCCTATGATGCCCGCAATGAAGGCCTGACCGGCGCCCTTTTCGGAGGAATTATCGCCCATCAGAAAGCAACCTGGCCTTTCGATGATGGAGACTCTTTTCTTGGCATGGTTGACGGCTCCGCCGACACCATCAGCTGGATGGGAATCGGTTATGGTGTCGGCAGTGAAGTTGCCCATAACACCGGGGTTGATCAGGCCGTAGTACAATTCCGTGTATGGGTTCAGGATGCCACCACAGGCAACGTCGTATGGACCAACCGTGTCCGTGTTCAGGTCGCTCCTGAAACAGTTATGGCTGACAAGCAATATGACAACCTGTTCAACAAGGCAATCAAGAAAGGTGTCAACAGTCTGATGTATAACTTTGTTTCCTATGGCATGTAATACCAGGACATACCGATGAGCAGTAAAAATCCCCGTGGAATTCGTTCCACGGGGATTTTCCTTTTTCCTCAAGCTCACAAAATAAAAATCAATCTCTTTCCCTGAGCAATACAGA
>JBFHIO010000409.1:0-2267 GCA_041596435.1 Desulforhopalus sp.
AGCATTTCACCATGGGTGTAGACGGTGATACCTTTACCTTCAGTCTGCTTGAGGAGCAATTCGAGGTCACGCAGATCGTGTCCGGTAATGAGAATGGCCTTGCCGGCTTTATGCCCCAGCGGGACTTCTGTAGGGACGGGATCTCCGTAGGCTCCGGTGTTGCCAGCATCAAGCAGTTCCATTGCTTTGACGTTGACTTCGCCGCATTTCAGGGCTGTACCGACGAGTGTCTCAAGGCTCTGGCCCTTGCGGGTGAAGTCTGCCATGGTTTCATAGATGAAATCATAGATTGATTCGTCTTCTTTGCCGAGAATAGCGGCGTGGTCGGCGTAAGCTGCGAGACCGCGGAGACCATAGACGGTGATCTGCTTGAGGGAGCGGAGGTCCTCATTGTCGTCGAGGGACTGCATCAGGTCGAGGGCCTTTCCCTGGGCATAAAGGTCCTTCAGTTCGAGGGCAGGTGCGAAGGTGAGAGCATCAGCTTGAGATTCAACTTTGCCTCCTGCTGCCTCAACACGTTTTTTCAGTTCGTCGCGATATTGTACGGTCTGATTAATCCATTTCTGGAATCGTTTCGGATCAAAGTCTACGTTGGTCAGGCAGGCGAAGATGGATTCTGCGACGAAGCGGTCAATTTTATTATCAATGATACCTGCTTTGCGCCCTTCTACGGCAACCAGAGAGAGACCCTGGATTGCAAAGGTGAGCAGATCCTGAAGGGCAGCAACATCTTCACTTTTGCCGCATATGCCGACGACGGTGCAGCCTGTGCCTTTGGCGGTTTGTTCACATTGGTTACAGAACATTATTTTTTCTCCTTTTGAGTATTGGCAGGTGTGGAACCTGAAGGGCTCCCTGGTGTTTCTGATCATTGAGGGAACCTTGTTGATGAGGAGACTGTACTCAGAAGGAGAAGGTCTGACTTTGATCCAGGTCAAGAGAAGTGCTGAAAGGTTGTCGAATATTTCGACAACCCGCAGAAAAAATGAATAAGCAATACGTGGACAGCAGGTTGCCGGGCAGAATATAAAATCGGCCCGGCTACGACAAAAGGTGCGGGAGCAGGAAAGGGCGCAGCAGGAAAAACGCCCAGATTGGTCGTCTTTACGATGTTGGATATTTCTTTATGGGGGAAAGTTTTTGTAGAGACGACCACCTGGGGGGCTGCAGCACAACAGGTGTTTCGTCCCACAATGGACGTCTCTGCAATGGAATTAATTTATGGTTATCTTGAATAATCGCCCATCTTCTTCGTTACAGTCAAAAAATTATCCTCCGACAAAGCGAGGAACGAGACGTCGAGGTAAGTGCCAGACTCCGATATCAATAAGACAGGTAAGGACAAAGAATTTTACCGCTTTTTGCTTTCCCTGCTTCCCTTCTTTCCGAGCAGGAGGAGCCAGCCCTCTCCTTCTTTTTCTTCCCGTATTTGCAATCCACACTCTGCGAAGAGCTCTCGCCATTGCGTACGTGTCCAGCCGCAGATGGTGTATTCGGTCGAAAAATCCCGATTTTCTTCTCCTTTTCTCATCGGCCGCAGTCGATAACGTTCTTCAATCTCTATGCGGTCTTCCAGGGGATTGAATTTGCGCAGTGTTTCTTTTATCAAACGACCGCCATTCTCCATATCAAACATTTTAAACTGAAAAGTGCGACTGGTCCGGGCGCGGAAGTCGTCTCCCGGGATATGCAGGTGTAAACCGAGCAAACCGTCTGTACGGAGCAGTTCGAGGCAGGATGAGAGACAGTGGCTGATGCTGTTGCCGGGAAGCAGATTAAGGGTGTTCCAGGGGATAACAATCCCGTCGAAGCTGGCGGGCTTAAAGGCCGGTACGGTCATGTCCATGCGCAGTAGAGCAGGACACTGACGGGGGGAAATGTTTCTACAAAAATTCTGTGCCTGCTTCAGCATGGAGATGCTGAGATCAATGGCAACGAGCTGGCGGTCGGGGCGGACGAGACTGCGGGTGACACGTCCCGAGCCGCAGCCGAGCTCAAGAATGTTGCCGGAGGGCAGGGTGCGATCCCAGTGATGTGCGTCTTCACACGTTTCCGCCATCTCAAGATCATAAAATTGGCGGTAAAGGCCCTCCGGCAGTGCCTCGAAAACATCTTCCGGCTCCGCATCGTAACTGTCATAAATAGTGATACCTAAATCTTGCATGCCAAACATGAGAAAATGCTTTTAGTTATGTTTTTTTTCAATGTGTTAGTGGATTTGTTGATAAAAAATCAGTTCTCTTTTTATGTGGGTTGGATTAAAGAGC
>JBFHIO010000410.1:0-2264 GCA_041596435.1 Desulforhopalus sp.
AGAGCTGCCCATTTTTTTCATAATGGGTGATTTTTGTAACTTTGTTCTCGTCGTCCACAAAAACGACCTGAGGCTTGAAGTCTGCGACCTCTTCGGTGTCAAGCTCGCAATATGTCATCAATATAATCTTGTCACCCACCTGGACACAACGTGCCGCAGCGCCATTCAAACAGACCATTCCAGAACCTTTTTCACCGGCTATAATATAGGTTTCAAAACGGGCACCATTATCAATATCGACAATCTGTACTTTTTCATACTCGAACATGCCACCGGCTTCAAGCAGAGCCGAGTCAACGGTAATACTGCCCACATAATCCAGTTCTGCCTGTTTTACCGTCATACGGTGAATCTTCGCTTTCAGCATGTGTACTTTCATTATATTTCCCCTGCCTGAACCTTCCAGGTGAAGTTATCAATCAACCGTATTTTCCCGATATACACCGCAATGGCGATCAGGACATCGGCGTTAATATCACTGACTGACTGCACAGATTTACTGTCCACAATTTCAATGTAATCCACTCTGGCCAGAGGCTGGGATTCAATCGTTTTGCGAATCATTCCCGTAAGGACCGAAACCTGACGCTCCCCACTGCGCATGGCCTCCTCAGCGCCAGAAAGGGCGGCATGCAGAACAGTGGCCGCCTGCCGTTCTTCCATTGTTAAATAAGCATTGCGGGAGCTTTTCGCCAGACCGTCAGCCTCACGAATAATGGGGCAGCCGATAATTTCAACAGCAAAGTTGAGATCCTGTACCATGTGACGGATTACCGCCAGCTGCTGCGCGTCTTTTTCTCCAAAATATGCCGCATCAGGAGTAACGATATTAAAAAGCTTGCTGACGACAGTACAAACACCACGAAAATGGACAGGCCGCCTTTTCCCGCACAACTCTTCGGTGAGCCCTGTCATATCAACAAATGAAGAGAAGTCGGAGGCATACATTTCACTGGCCTCTGGATGGAAGATACAGTCAGCCCCCGCATCCTGTGCTGTTTTCCTGTCGTGTTCGATATCGCGGGGATAGGCGTCGAGATCTTCACCAGGACCAAACTGTATCGGGTTTACGAAATCGCTGACAATGACTCTGTCATTTTGCGAACATGCCTTTTTTATTAAACTGGCATGACCTTCATGCAAATACCCCATGGTAGGGACCAGGCCAACCCGCAGCCCGGCCTCTTTCCATTCCTTAACCTGGCCTCGAACTTCCTCAACAGTGGTCAGAATCTTCATTGTTTTTCTCGTGTTTTTATCTTTTCAATCACTTCATCATCAATGGCATAGGTGTGTTCCTCGCCGGGAAACGTCTGTGCCTGAACCTCAGCAATGTAGGTCTTAAAGGCCTCTATCATACGCTCGGACAGATGTTCATACTGCTTCACAAATTTAACTGAGACCTCATTATACATGCCCAGCATGTCCTGATAAACCAGAACCTGTCCATCACACCCGGCACCGGCGCCAATTCCTATGGTCGGGATGGATAATTCTCTTGTAATAACCGCCGCAAGTTTAGCAGGAACACACTCTAAAACCAGAGAAAAAGCCCCCGCTTTTTCAACCGCAAGGGCCTGATCAAGAAGATTTTGTGCGGCCTGTTCTGTTTTCCCCTGAACTTTATAGCCGCCAAAGGCATTGATTGACTGGGGAGTCAGTCCCAGATGCCCCATAACAGGAATGGACGCACGGGTAATGGCAGCAATGTGTTCGCAGACTTCAAAACCACCTTCAAGTTTTACCGCATTGGCTCCGCCCTCTTTAACCAGACGTCCGGCATTGACCACCGCATCGTAAACGCTGGTCTGATAGGACATAAAGGGCATATCCGTGACAACAAAAACACTGCTGACACCCCGCGCCACAGCCGCACTGTGATGTATCATATCTTCCATGGTCACTGCGAGGGTATTTTCATACCCCAGACAGACCATCCCCAGTGAATCGCCGACTAAAATTGCATCAACACCTGCCTGCTCCATGATTTTGGCTGTGGAGTAATCATAGGCTGTCAGTACGGAAATTTTCTTGCCGCTGGATTTACATTTCAGGAGTGAAACCACTGTGTTTTTCATCATAGGCCCCTTTCTTCTCAGAGTTAGATATCTTCATCAAGCAAGGAAAGTAACGGGGAATAATCCTTATTATTCCCCTGACGGGATTCAGCAAGAGTAACTAATTCTCTGGACAACAGGGTGTATAATTTTCTTCTGTTGCCCTGCAGTACGGCGAGATGTTTTTCTATTGTTTTTATATCAGCA
>JBFHIO010000411.1:0-2254 GCA_041596435.1 Desulforhopalus sp.
AGCCCAAGCTCAACGAAGCCTATGACAAGCTCAAACAGGAGGCTCGTCTGAAAGGGTATCGTCGCGGCAAAGTGCCCCGTTCGGTGGTGGAAAAATATTACAAAGGTCAGGTTGAAGGAGAAGTGGGCGAGAAACTGGTTCAGGAGAACTATTTCGACATTGTGGAGAAGCGTGAAGACGTCGACCCCATTACCCATCCCTAAATCAAAGACGTAAAATATAACGATGACGGCAGCTTTACCTTTATTGCCGAAGTTGATGTCCATCCTGTTTTTGAGCTTGGTGAGTATAAAGGCCTTGAGATTGAAAAGGAAGTTGTTGAGGTCAGCGACGACGAAGTACAACAGGAACTTGAGCGGATGCAGCGCAGCAACGCTCCTCTGCAGTCTGTTGGAGATCGGGTGGCACAGCAGGGTGATACTGTTGTAGTAGACTTCCAGGGCTTCTATAAAGGCAACGCCATGCCTCAGGTAAAGCAGGAAAACTACTCCATTGAGCTTGGCTCAGGGAACATGGGGGCAGAGTTTGAAGAAAAACTCGCCGGTATGAAAAAAGGTGAAGAGGGAGCTCATGAAGTAGATTTTCCCGAAAGCCATCCCAACCCGATGCTGAAAGGCAAAAAGGTCGAATTCAAAGTTGTTGTTCAAGATATTAAAGAGCGTGTACTGCCTGCAATTGATGATGATTTTGCTAAAGCTGCCGGAGAGTACAATTCTCTTGATGAATTGAAGAGTGCCGTAAAAGAACGTCTGGTCGGTCGTCGTCAGACTGAAGCTGATGGTGCTGTCTCAGACAAGCTGGTGCAGAAACTGCTTGAAACCCATGATTTCGCAGTACCGAATCGTCTCGTTGCCTATGAAATCGAGCAGATGATCAAGCAGACCGAACAGCAGTTCGAGCAGATGGGCATGAGCCTTGAGGCCGCTGGAATTAACCGCGATACCCTTGTGGAACAAAACAAAGAGATGGCTGAACAGAGGGTTCGGGGAGATTTTATCCTCAAAAAGATTGGAGAAGTTGAGGGCGTCAAGGTTGAAGATGAAGATATGGATCGCGGCTTCAAACGGGTTGGCGACATGTACAACATGCCGGTTGCCAAGGTGAAGGAGTTCTTTAAGAATCGCGATGATCTTCTGCCATTCATCAATGAACTTCTCAATGAAAAAATTCTCAACCTCCTGCGCGAGAGTGCGGTTATGGTTGAGCCTGCTGAGAAGCCTGAAGAAAAGCCTGAAGAGGCCCCTGCTGAAGAGAAAAAAGAAGACGGCGAATAAACCGGAGTCTTCTGCCGAGAGAGGCCCTGCCTGCTTGCATCCTGCGTACTGCGACTTATTGTTGTTGTGCTGGTGCAGGTGAGGCAGCATTCCCTCACGATATATCGACTGCATTGGGCCGCGTGCCTGTGCAGTCGAACTTATTTCTGGATCAAGGAGATTTCGATGAGTGTCATACCCATGGTGGTAGAGCAGAGTCCGCGTGGTGAGCGGGCTTTTGATATATATTCCCGACTGCTTAAAGAGCGTATTATCTTTATGGGCACAGCGGTAACTGACGATGTCGCGAACGTGATTGTCGCTCAGCTGCTGTTCCTTGAGGCAGAAGATGCGGAGAAGGATATTACTTTTTATATCAATTCTCCCGGAGGTTCAGTGACTGCCGGCATGGCGATTTATGATACCATGCAGTATGTGAATTGTGATGTCGCCACGTTGTGCATGGGGCAGGCTGCTTCCATGGGGGCTTTCCTGCTGGCAGGTGGCGCAGCGGGTAAACGTTACAGTCTGCCCAATGCGCGCATAATGATTCATCAGCCGATGGGTGGCTTTCAGGGACAGGCGACGGATATTGAGATTCATGCCCGTGAGATCCTCCGCATGAAAAAAGATTTGAACACCATGCTCGCAAAACACGTTGGAAAAACCCTGGAGCAGATTGAATCTGATACCGAGCGTGACAATTTCATGAGTGCAGATGAAGCCAAAAGCTACGGTCTGATTGATAAGGTTCTCAGTAGTCGTGATGAGCTGGAAAAGGAATAAAAATTCAGTGAGTTTTCCCGAGAGCACAGACTCTTCGGGGCAGCCTGTTGAAATACTGGAAGTGGATTATGAGCGACGAATATGACGACAAAAACACTGCACGCTGTTCCTTTTGCGGTAAGGGGAAGGATGAGGTAAATCGCCTTGTGCAGGGACCGGACGGGGTACACATCTGCGATGAGTGTGTGCTGGCGTGTCAGGAAATTATTGAAGGA
>JBFHIO010000412.1:0-2244 GCA_041596435.1 Desulforhopalus sp.
AGAAGGTGAGCGTCCTGAAACTCCAAAGACATTGCCGCCGGTACCTGCTCTGCCCGTTATGAAACGAATCTATAAACTCACTCCGTTGCGAATTCCTGCACCTGCAGTGCGCGACGGGGCGACAGCCCGAATGCGGATCACCTCGGATGTGGCTGGTACTGCGACTGTGTGGGAAGGTGAGACCAGAGGCGGGAAAGATTTTCTCCTTTCCGAATTTACTGACGGTATCTGGTATGCCTTTTTTTCCGCAGTCAGCAGCGAGGATCTTGAGGGGGTGCCATCAGCTCCTGTACGGTTTCAGCTGCGAACAATTCCTTCGGCGCCGATTCTTGCCAGCAGGGGAGGAGACGGTGGAGTGTTATTTGGCGATACTCTGTCGCTGAAGTGGCTTTCTTCGCAGGCTGCTGTGAAATACCGCGTACAGATCGCCCGTGATGCAGTCTTCACTGATCTTCTTCATGATGATGTTGTACAGAAAACAGATGTGCTTTTTACAAATCTGGTCCCCGCGAAATACAGTGTTCGGGTGGCCGCTGTTGCCGCAGATGGGTTTGAATCTCTCTGGTCGTCAATTGAAACTGTTGAACTGAAAGAGATCCCTTCTCTGCAGGGCGGTATTACTCCTGCCGGAAAAGGTTTCCTGCTCAAATGGCTGAGCCCTGGTGAGGAGGCCCGCTATGACCTGCAGGTTGCCTCCAGCAAGAGCTTTGATTCGCCGCTTATCTCTGCTGAAGGGTTGGAAAAACCTGAATATAAAGTAACCCAAAAGCTTGAGCCCGGTACCTGGCTGATACGGGTGCGTGCGGTCTTTCCCGGCGATGTGAAAAGCCCGTGGAGCCCGGTGCAGGAGATGAAAGTGCCGTCGCCATCCCCAGGTTGGGCTGATGGCGCCGTACTTGCTGTCTTTTCTGTGCTGTTGCTGATCTGCATATGAGGATATCTTTGTGCATTTGAAAAGTTGGCTTCTCTTCTTTCTGGAACCTTGAATGTGAACGGAATACAAGCTCTTTCAAAGTCCCCTCTGGTGAATATCTTTTTAAACAATCAATAACCCTGGGGGATTGCGGTTTTTTTATGAAAGCAGCATGAATGCCTGATGCTCTGCCAGTTTTATACGAAGGCTGATAAAAGTCGCAGGGCAAAAGACCTTTCTGATGAAGGAGACGCTTAGGGTAAATCATGCCACGCTGGTAAAATTGTGGGGTACATGAGAATGCTGAAAAAACTGAAATGTTTTTTTATAACCCTTCTGCTGTATATGCTGCATGAACCTATTCTCCCGCCGGATTAATAATAGGTAAATACAATGTACTGTTATGAAGATCACAACCTTGTAATACACGGCCATAGACTTATTGATATTATGCCCAAAAAGTTGCCCTCAGTATTAGAATTTCCAGAAATTGTGCATGATAACTGTAATCTTCTTCGGGAGACTTTTGAAAATTCTATTGGGGGGGATCCAAGATCGAAAATAGTTTATTGGCCAGTGTATCCGATTAAAACAAATTGGAAAAGGTTTGTTCTTGATGCTGTTTGTGATAAGCAGGGATTTGAGGTCGGGAGTAAAGCAGAGCTTGTTGTGGCGATGACCTATAACCCGAAATTGATTATTGTTCACGGAATCCTTGATGCCGATTATAAAAGTCTTATTGTTAAGGCTAATAAACATTCCAGAGTTATTGTAGTCTTGGAAAATACAGATATTTCTGGGTTGGATGGAATTGATCTTGGCGTTAAGTTTGATCCCAGACTCGCATACGAGATTAATAATGTTGCCCCTGGCAGGCTGATTATGCTTCATCATAATATCGGAACTCAGCTTGAAGGTATAGATGATATCGTAGTTGAGTTGAAAAAGATGCTGACGTTATATAATGAGCAGAGCATTAATTTTAGCATTCTTGATATTGGGGGGGGGCTTGCTGTTGCCTATGATAATGCTGAAATTGATTATAGTTTAATAGATTATTGTACTAATACAGTAGAAGTTATAAATACTTATGCAAAGAAACCAGTCATACTTGTAACTGAACATGGAAGATGGTTGGTAGCTGATAGTGAATGTGTAGTTGCTTCAACGAGTTTTGAGGAACCTACGCATGAGGAATATTCTAGATCCGTGTTGTTTGATTGCATGAAATGGGCAATCGAGCATAAGACTGTTTCTCGTTGGGAACAAGCACTTGTAGACGCTGATTATTATATGGAATCGGCAACGGCTGAATACTTTAATTCTAGGAT
>JBFHIO010000413.1:0-2243 GCA_041596435.1 Desulforhopalus sp.
CAGTTACAGCGACTCCACTTGCAAACAAAAGTAAGACACTAACCGCTCCCGGCCAAAGCAGCAGATCAACGCTTACTTACCCATACTCCCACATCAAGAACAGAATCCGAAACACCAACGAATGCCCCCGCTACAGGGGGCACCCTCTCGGGCAAGTTGAAATAATAATTATTTCCTGATCAGGTTTCTCAAGGTCTCAAATTCACCTTTCATTTTTAAAGAAGAGTCTGTAGCTGCCCCACCCCAAAACGATTTGCAAGGAGCAAGATAACAATGAATCAAGAGCAAAAACGTCTTGAAGCACAGCGTCTTGGTACTGAAAACTGGCGTCTATGGGGGCCCTACCTGAGTGAACGGGCCTGGGGAACGGTTCGGGAAGACTATAGCCCGGATGGCACAGCCTGGGAACATTTTGACCACGATCAGGCCCGGTCGCGAGCTTATCGCTGGAATGAAGATGGAATGGGCGGGATCTGTGATGCAGAGCAGCGCCTGTGTCTCGCAATAGGGCTCTGGAATGGGCGGGATCCCATACTCAAGGAAAGGATGTTTGGGCTGACCAGTCACCAGGGGAACCATGGTGAAGACGTCAAAGAGTACTTCTTTTATCAGGATGCCACCCCGAGTCACAGTTTTTTAAAGTATCTTTATAAATACCCGCAGGCTGAATTTCCTTATGCCTTGCTGAGGAAAGAGAACCAGCGTAGATCGCGTAGCGAATCAGCTTTCAGTTTACTGGATACAGGAGTCTTTCAGGAAAACCGTTACTGGGATGTGGAAGTCACCTATGCCAGGGAAACCCCGGAAACTATTTTTG
Source organism: Desulforhopalus sp. (assembly GCA_041596435.1). Taxonomy (GTDB): domain Bacteria; phylum Desulfobacterota; class Desulfobulbia; order Desulfobulbales; family Desulfocapsaceae; genus Desulforhopalus. The sequence goes on from JBFHIO010000413.1 coordinate 818, forward strand.
CCCGTATACGAGTGGTTAACCGAGGTCCGGAGAAAGCCACCCTGCACCTGCTCCCTACCCTCTGGTTTCGCAATACCTGGTCCTGGGACAGGCAGCATGGGCCAAAACCATTGCTGCAGGCAGCTCATTCCGGGGATGCTGCCTGGGGAGTACACGCTGAGCATTCAACGCTTGGCAGCTATTACCTCTATGGCAGGCAGGAAGCCAAAAGCCTGTTCACTGAAAATGAGACAAATCTGCAGCGTCTTTTTAACACCGCCAACTCAGGCCCCTGGGTCAAAGATGGATTTCACCGGCTGATTGTCAACGGGGAAGACTCTGCTGTAAACCCGGCGCAGGCAGGGACCAAATTTGCGGCGCACCACGTACTCACCTGTGAATCAGGAGGTGAAGCAGTTGTGGAACTTGTTCTGCTGAATCATATAAACGAGGCCCCCTTTGCACGGATGAATACATGCTTTTCAACCCGCAGGCAGGAGGCAGATCAGTTCTATAATCAACTGCTGCCGCAGGCAACTGAAGAGGATGCTTCAATTTTTCGACAGGCCATGGCCGGTATGATCTGGTGTAAACAGTTTTTCCACTATGATGTGGCACGCTGGCTGGATGGTGACCAGCAACAAACCTCTGAAAAACGAAAAGGCGGACGGAATCGAAATTGGCGTCACATGCAGGCAGCAGATATTATTTCAATGCCTGACAGCTGGGAATACCCCTGGTTTGCAGCCTGGGACCTCGCCTATCATTGCATGGTACTGGCTCAATTGGATGTGGATTTTGCAAAAGACCAGATTGAGCTACTCCTGAGCCATCGGTACCTGCATCCCAAGGGGAAGATCCCCGCCTATGAGTGGGATTTTGACGACGTTAATCCGCCCGTGCATGCGTTGGCGGCTTTGAAGGTTTTTCGTGCCGACCGCAAGCAGAAAGGCAAGGGCGACCTGCACTATCTCCGTCGTGTCTTCAACAAACTGATCATGAATTATGGCTGGTGGTTAAACAAGAAAGACAAGGATGGCTTGAACGTCTTTGAGGGTGGGTTCATGGGACTGGACAATATTTCCATCTATGACCGGTCCAAACGGCTGTCCGCAGGATATAATCTGAAACAGGCGGATGCAACCGGCTGGATGGCCATGTTTGCCCTGAACATGACATCCATGGCCCTGGAATTGGCACAGGAAGATTGTGAATATGAGGATATGGCTATTCAGTGCTACCAGCAGTTTCTTGCCATTGCGAATTCCATTGCCGGGCATACGACAAACCACCTCTCACTCTGGGATGCCGCGGAAGGTTTTTTTAAAGATCTTCTCATTACCCCGGATGGCAAATATCATCATATCGATGTCTATTCCTATGTGGGACTTATCCCACTGTTTGCCTGTGAGATTATAACCGCAGAAATTCTTGAGAGCGTGCCACG
>JBFHIO010000414.1:0-2229 GCA_041596435.1 Desulforhopalus sp.
CCCTGCTCTCAGCTCTCAATAACCTTCCATCAACATACGCCACACCGGGGCTGCGGTCTTGCCGCCGCTCTCATGCCCCATTGGCTGGTTATAGTCATATCCAACCCACACTCCAGCGACCATCTTATTGGTAAAACCAACAAACCAGGCATCCCGACTGTTATCCGAGGTGCCTGTTTTCCCGCCGAGAATACCGGGAACCCAGGCGTTGCGCCCCGTACCATTAACCACCACGTTGTGCAGCATGCCCTGCATCTCTGCGGCAATGTTCTTCGGCAGCACCCGCTGTGAAGTACCCTCCGGTCGGATAACCCGTCCATCGTGGAGAACAATTTTGGAGATAAGAGAGGGCGGATGATAGATGCCGTCATCGGCGAAGATGGTGTAGGCACTGGTGAGCTGCAGCGGGGAGAGATCCACCGCACCGAGTGCGAGGGAAAGATCGTGGGGCATTTTTGCGGTTATTCCCGCCCGTTTTGCAATGGCCACAGTTTTCTTCCAGCCGACTTTGCCCATAAGCCGCACCGTAGCGGTATTCAGTGAATGGGTGAGAGCCTGCAGCAGCGTCACCTCCCCCATGTAGTTGTTGTTGTAGTTTTTCGGTGTCCACATTCGGCCGCCCCCACCACGAATGGAGAGAGGCGCATCGAGAATACGTGAATCCGCCTGCCAGCCCGCCTCCAGCGCCGCCGCATAGAGAAAGGGCTTGAACGTGGAGCCAGCCTGCCGTCGAGCCTGGGTTGCCCGATTGAAAGGCGATGCAGCAAACGATTTGCCGCCGACCAGCGCCCGCACCCTGCCGGTCTTCGTTTCCAGCGCCACCAGCGCTGCCTGCGGGGGTTTACCAGGTTTACTTCTTCCACCGGCCCGCGCCGTCACCTCGGCAATGCCCTGTGCAACCGCCTGCAACGCCCGTTTCTGCAGCGCCGAGTCAAGCCAGGTATAGACTCGTGCCCCCGACGTCTGCAGCGGCGCGCCAATCAGTTCCCGCGCCTGCTTCTTCACCTCATCAAGGTAGTAGCCGTTTTCCTCTCCCGCCAGCTGAGGACGATGGTTGAGATGCACCGGCGTTGACCACGCCACCCGAGCCTGCTCCGAGGTGATGTAACCGTTCTCCGTCATCCGGTTGAGAACATAGCGCTGACGCTCTGCCGCACGCGCTTCATGGTCAAAGAGAGAGTAACGGCTCGGTGCCTGGGGCAGTCCCGCAAGGAGGGCGCACTCGCCAAGATTAAGCTGCTCTGCTGATTTTCCGAAGTAGGTTTGCGCTGCAGCCTCTACCCCAAAGGCCCCTTCACCGAGATAGATCTGGCTGAGGTAAATCCGCAGAATATCCTCCTTGCTGAATTCCCGGTCGATACGGGTGGCAAGAATTGCCTCGCGGATTTTGCGGATCCAGGTCTTCTCCGGAGTAAGGAGGATTGATTTGGTCACCTGCTGGGTGATGGTTGAACCGCCCTGCCCGCGCCGTCCGGACTGCAGATTGCTGATCAACGCCCGCAGCATGGAGATAAAATCAAGCCCTCCGTGCTCAAAGAAATCTCCGTCTTCTGCGGCAATAAAGGCGGGAGCCAGATATTTCGACATTCGCGACAGGGGCACCACCGTGCGGTTTTCGGTAAACATGCGGTCGACAATACGCCCGTCGCTGTCATAGATGATGGTGGCCTGTGGAGGCTGATAGTGGGCGATGGCGGCGAGATCGGGAAGGTGGAGAACCTGCCTCGCCATGAGGGCCCCGCCGAGCAGAAGAGCCTGCAAAAGAACGACGATGAACAGCAGGGCGTAGATGTGCTTTTCAGTATAGACCCGCCGGACGGACCTTCTCGACGGAGTTTTTCTGGTAGAAGAACGCGCCGTGCTCTTTGCCGGTGACGTTTGCTCTGCGGGAGTTTTCTTTGCGGGAGACACGTTATAGAGTATTATTCCTTATCTAAGGGGATCTTGAATAACCAGTTTTGTACCCATCTTCTTCGTTACAGTCAAAAATTTATCCTCCGACAAAGCGAGGAACGAGACGTCGAGATATCACTCATATGCCTGCGGTAAATTTCCTTCTGGGCCTCGAATATGAATAAAACACAAGGTTATTCAAGGTCCCCTGAAGAGGTCGAAAAATCAGGTCTCCACCAAAGTACCATCACTCAGTAAACCCGCAACAGGAAAGTCCAGGCCATGTCGAAAATCCGTATTCTCCCCGATCATCTTGCCAACCAGATCGCCGCCGGC
>JBFHIO010000415.1:0-2228 GCA_041596435.1 Desulforhopalus sp.
ACCTTTGTCCTTGTCGGTGTGGAGACCCACATCTGTATCTGGCAGTCTGCAATAGCTTTGCTGGGTGCCGGTAAAAAAGTATGGGTTCTGTCCGATGCGGTTTCTTCGCGGAAAGAAGAGAATCACCGGGAGGCGCTTCTTCAGCTGCGTGCGGCGGGGGCGGTTGTGGGACCGGCCGAGATGCTTGTTTACTCCCTGCTCGGCAGAGCAGGAACACCGGAATTTAAGAAGATTCAGCCCCTCATCACCGCTTGATTATTACCTGAACCACACTGAATAACGCGGCTGACATCCTGATGTCTGTGCGCACAATAAAGAGCAACAAGCAGAGAAAATTATGAAAGGAAACGACATTCGCAATTTGTTCTGGCAGTATTTTGAAGAGAAAGGTCACACTCGTGTGGACAGTTCTTCCCTTGTTCCCGCAGACGACCCGACACTGCTCTTCACCAACGCCGGGATGGTACAGTTTAAACGGGTTTTCATGGGCGATGAGAAGAGGCCCTACACCCGCGCTGTCACCAGCCAGCGCTGCGTCCGGGCTGGCGGCAAGCACAACGACCTTGAAAACGTCGGCTATACCGCCCGCCATCACACCTTTTTCGAGATGCTCGGCAACTTTTCCTTCGGGGACTATTTCAAGGAAGACGCCATTCGTTTCGCCTGGGATTTTCTCACCGTGAAACTCGGTCTTGACCCCAAAGATCTCTGGGTAACCATCTACGATGACGACGATGAAGCCGAAGAGTTGTGGCAGAAGATGGAGACCCTGCCGAAGGACCGCATTGTACGTATGGGAGAGAAGGATAATTTCTGGGCCATGGGCGATACCGGACCCTGCGGGCCCTGTTCTGAAATTCATATAGCCCAGGGACCGGACGCTGCGACATGCGGCAGCCGTGACTGTAAAATCGGCTGTGACTGTGACCGTTATCTGGAGCTGTGGAATCTGGTCTTCATGCAGTATAACCGTGATGAATCCGGCAAACTGACTCTGTTGCCCAAACCGAGCATCGATACGGGCATGGGCCTGGAGCGCATCGCTGCTGTACTGCAGGGCAAACAGAATAACTACGATACCGACCTTTTCGCGCCTGTTCTGCATCGTCTTGAAGAACTTTCCGGACGGAAATACGGTGTGGATAAAAGTGATGATGTAGCTATGCGGGTTATTGCAGACCATGCCCGTGCCACCACCTTCCTTGTTGCAGACGGGGTGTTGCCCTCCAATGAGGGGCGTGGTTACGTTCTGCGGCGCATTATGCGCCGGGCAGTACGCTATGGGAAGGCGCTGGGACTGGACAGGCCCTTTCTTTACGATGTGGTGAAGGTTGTTATCGAGGAAATGAAAGGGGCTTTCCCCCATATTGTGGGTGCTGAGACCCTTCTGAAGAAGGTCACCAATAATGAGGAGGAGCGCTTCCGCGAGACTCTCGAAAAGGGACTGGCCCTGCTTTCTGAGGAGATCGACAGACTCGGTGCAAAGCAAATTATCCCCGGCACCTTTATTTTCAAACTCTACGATACCTTCGGCTTTCCTTTTGATATTGTGCGTGATATTGCGCTTGAGCGCGGGCTGGGCTTTGATGAAGCAGGCTTTGAGGCTGAGATGACTCGACAGCGCAAGCAGTCGCGGCAATCGCGGAAAGGGGAAAAAGTCAAGTTGCAGGGTGACGGAGTGAAGAGCCTTGCCGAGATGGGCGTACGCACCGTTTTCACCGGTTATGAAGAGAAGTGTGGTACCGGTCGTGTTCTCGGCCTGCTGGACGCGGATGGCGAGAGGGTGAAGAGCCTTGCCCCCGGTGCGCACGGTCGTCTCTTTGTTGACGAGACACCTTTTTATGCGGAGTCCGGCGGTCAGTCTGCCGACCACGGGGAGGTCTTCTGGCAGGGCGGTCGTGCCCTGGTCAATAATACCACGGTAACCGGTGAGAAGATTATTCTTCATTCCCTGGAAGTGGTTGAGGGAACACTGGAAGAAGGGATGGACGTGAAGCTGAAGATTGATGAGGCCCGCCGCCGCCACACCGCCGGCCATCACAGCGTTACCCATCTTTTACATGCAGCTCTGCGGCAGGTGCTTGGAGATCATGTCAAGCAGGCTGGTTCTCAGGTGCAGGCGGATCGGGTGCGTTTCGATTTTACCCATTTTTCCCCGGTAACACCGGAGGAACTGGCGGAAGTTGAGCGGCTGGTCAATAAAGAAATTCGACGCAATGCCAGGGTGG
>JBFHIO010000416.1:0-2227 GCA_041596435.1 Desulforhopalus sp.
CGCGGTGGTGGATGCCAACGTCGGGCGGGTGTATTCCCGTCTCTTTGATATTGCGGAAGTGGTGAAGTCCGGCTCCGGGGAGAAACGGGTTCGTGAGCTGGCCGAGGCAATTCTTCCCCCCGGACGGGCACGGTATTATAACGAAGCGATTATGGATTTCGGAGGTCTGCTCTGCACTGCGAAAGCGCCGAAGTGCGGGAGTTGCCCCCTTGCGGCAGAATGTCTTGCCCTGCAGCGCGGGGTGGTGGATGAACGGCCGGTGGCCATGCTCAAAAAGGCGCGGGTGGTGGAAAAGAAACTCATCGGACTGATTCGCTGCGGGGATCGTTTCCTTATCCGGCACCGAGCAGAGGACAGGTTGTGGGCCGGATTATGGGATTTCCCCGGAACACTTCTCTTTTCTCATGTGGAAAAGGGCTTTGTTGAACCTGCCGGACTCTCAGAAAAGAGAACGCAGGAACTGCTGAGCGTGGCGGCTGACAGAGAGGTAGAGGTTGTGCGTCATGTCGTTACCGTCAACCACCAATACACCCACCACAAAAGAACGGTAGAGTGCTGGCTCTGCACTGCAGCTGATGGGAGTGATCGGGCCAATGAAAAGTGGGTTACCCTGGAAGAAATGGAGCAGTTTGCCTTTCCTGCGGGGGCACGGAAGGTGTTGGAGTATATTTTTAAAAGAGAATTTGACTGTTCAGCTTCCTGACAATAATGAATATTTCCTGTAACAGTTTTACGAGGACAGAAAATGACTGAGAACGAAGAAAACAGCTTTGTAATGGATATACTCAAAAAGGCATTTCCTGATCGGACAGAAGAGCAGATTGCTCCCATTGGTCTGCTTTATGTAGGGATGCGGTGGGGAAGGGACTGGCGGTATGCAGATGTGCCTGACGATGAACATGGCGCGCCTCTAAATGGCTGCAGTTCACAGGATGAGTATGCTCAGTATCTCGACTGGCTCGCCGAACATCTGAGCACACTTGAGGCAACGCCGAACGAAGAACAGCAGGGACTCTGCACATATCTGGAAAAGATGCTTCCTGAAGACGCCATGCAAATGGTGGCGATGAACGCGGCTCTTTATGACGGGGAGATGGAATTTCTCGAGATGTGGCTGGAAGATGGTTACTCCTGTGAGGTGTGTCTGGAAAATATGAAGGAGAATGCAGGCGAAGAGGGTGGTGCACTGAACGAAGAGAGTTTTCGGGATATGTATGCAAAGGTGAAGAGTGAGGTTGAGGAAAAAGAGGAGTATGCGGCGAACGTCAAGCATTCCGATGTCTCGTATCGGGTACCGCTCTCCGTTATCCTGAAGAAGGTGGATTCGCAGGAGAAGGCTCTTGCTCTCGTCAGGCGGTATTTTGATATTTATAATGAGTATGCACATAAATGAGGGAAGTATAAAAAACGAATAGACGAAAGGAGGGCTTGAAGAACCTGGTATTTTGTTCTTGTTAGAAAAACTGGTTATTCAAGCTGCCCATAAAACCGTCATTTGCGAATCCGGGCCCCGCCAGGGGCTCATTTAACTTCCAGATTAAAACAGTTCAGTTCGTCCTGTATCAGTATTTTCCCTGTCATGTTCCCCCGCCTTTGATTCCTGCTCTTTTGCGAGAACCTTGATTTCTCGACCGAACAAACCCATTCCATCATTTCTGAAAAAAAGGTTTTGCCACTACAAGGGCGATCTCTTCCATGCTGACTCGGTGTCTTCTGATTATCTTCAGATTGATGATACCGAAGGGCGACATACTGCTAAAAATGGATACAGTATCCCGTGTGGCAGTGATTTTTCACTTCGTTGAATTTATTGATCTGCACCAACAAACATGAAATTCCATCACTTCCAAAAACTTGTTACGGCCAGGCTTGCAGAAGGATCTTTGGTCTGGCTGGTTTTGTGATGTTTTTCACGGGTTTTAAGGAGATATGGTTTAGTGGAGCGGCCTGAAGGCCCCTTTTCTCTGGAAATCATTGGAATTTCTACAACTCGCAAGGAGGTTTCGATCATGACAAAAACACAGGCTCTTCTCAAAAAATATACCATGGGTCCTATTGAACTGCGCAACAGGGTCGTTATGGCTCCCATGACCCGCAGCCGGGCCGATAATCCCGACCATGCCCCGACGGATCTTATCGCAGAATATTATGCCCAGCGAGCTTCGGCTGGTCTGATTATTACCGAAGGCTCACAGATTTCCCCCATGGCCGTGGGGTATATCAACAC
>JBFHIO010000417.1:0-2218 GCA_041596435.1 Desulforhopalus sp.
GTCTTTGAACTCTTTGGTGTATTGTTTGGACACTCTTTCATCTCACTTCGCCCCAGGATTTATACTGATTTTTTTGAGGAGAAAAGTACCCTGACACATAGGGCCCTGGAGCCTGTGATTTTCTGACGACGCTGTTGGCTCTCTCAAAAAAAGTATGTATCTGCTGCAGGGAGCAGGAACAATTTATCAGCTGTAATATCATCATCACGAACGGGGTGATGGGGGGAGTTCTCCTTATGACCTGGCCAATATCCAAACGAAAAGAACAAAGGCAGTAGGCCTTTACGATGCTGTGAGATCTCGCCGAAACTATAAAAATAACAAATAAATGGAGCAGATTATTGAAGAACTTCATCGTTGCAGTGGTTCCCTGTTTGATGGGGACGTGGTAAAGTGTTCCACGAAAAAGATTGTCGACTTCACCCCCACAGAGATTCAAAATACTATAAAAATTCTCGATAAACTCGGGATGAAATGAAATAAAATGAATATGAAAATTTCGCAGGAAAATGTACAGCACGTGGCGAATCTTGCCCGGCTGCGTCTCAGTGATAAGGAGCTTACCACCATGACTGGCCAGCTCGATACCATTCTCTCCTATGTAGAGAAACTTGATGAGCTTGATACCACCGGAGTTTCTCCCACAACCCATGTTTTTCCCTTGAGTAACGCCTTTCGGGAAGATATTGTGCGCCCTTCGCTGGAACAACGGGAGGCGTTGAAAAACGGGCCGGAGACGGATGAGGAGAGTTTCCTCGTTCCGAAAATTATCTGATCGGAGGGAAAGAGGAATGCAGCCATACGAATTAGGAGTTGAGGAGTCTCTCAAGGCTCTGGAGGGAGGCACTCTCTCCAGCGTGGAGTTGACCAAAAGTTGTCTGGATCGTATTGAGAAGGTAGACGGAGACATCGGTGCCTTTATTACTGTTGACCGTGAGGGTGCACTGACGGCTGCGGAGGCCGCGGACAAAAATCGCGCCGCCGGCAATGCCGGAGCCCTTTGCGGTATCCCGGTGGCAGTGAAAGATCTTCTCAATGTTAAAGGTTTAAAAAATACCTGTGGTTCGAAAATGCTGGAGAACTTCATCTCTCCATATGATGCCACTTCAGTGACGAAACTTAAACAGGCAGGAGCGGTAATTCTCGGTAAAGCGAGTATGGATGAGTTTGCCATGGGGTCTGCTTCAGAAACCTGCGCTTTCGGTGCACCGCGTAATCCTGTTAAAAAAGGATATGTGGCGGGTGGTTCTTCAGGCGGTTCAGCCGCCGCCGTGGCAGCGCTGGAGTGTGCGGTTTCTCTCGGGTCAGATACTGGAGGTTCCATTCGTCAACCCGCTTCTCTCTGCGGTGTGGTAGGCATGAAACCAACCTATGGCCGGGTCTCACGCTATGGGCTCACTGCCTTTGCTTCTTCCCTTGATCAGGTTGGCCCTTTTGCCCGTAACGTCGCTGATTGCGCGCGAATGATGCAGGTAATCAGCGGCTGGGATGAAATGGATTCCACCTCAGTACAGCAGTCGGTGCCAGACTTCTCAGCTGCTCTTACCAAAGGACTTTCCGGAATGACTGCCGGGGTCCCGAAGGAATATTTCACCGCAGGGCTTGATCCTGAAGTGGAGAAGGTTGTGCGCAATGCCATAGAGGCACTCAAGGCACGGGGGGCAAATATTGTTGAGGTTTCTCTGCCGCATACTGAATACTGTGTTGCCGCTTATTATATTATAGCGCCGTCTGAAGCCAGTTCAAACCTCGCCCGGTATGACGGAGTGGTGTACGGTTTCCGAAAAGAGGGTGAAAATCTGCTGGAAATGTATAAAAATACACGATCTGAAGGGTTCGGTGCAGAAGTGAAACGGCGTATCCTTATCGGTACCTATGCACTCTCTTCTGGATATTACGATGCCTATTATAAGAAGGCTTCACAGGTGCGAACCCTGATTCTCAACGATTTCAAGTCCGCTTTTACAAAATGTGACTTCCTTGTTTCTCCGGTCTGTCCGACTCCGGCCTGGAAACTGGGTGAACACAAAGATGATCCTCTGGCGGCTTATCTTTCTGATATATTGACCCTTTCCACCAACCTCGCTGGTGTTCCAGGAATATCAATTCCCGGGGGGGTTACTTCCAGTGGTCTGCCGGTCGGGGTACAGCTTCAGGGTAATCATTTTGCTGAGGATACTTTGCTTAAAGCGGGGTGGAATCTTGAGCAGGAACTGCA
>JBFHIO010000418.1:0-2215 GCA_041596435.1 Desulforhopalus sp.
ATTCCCGAAATCTGCCTTGCAAACAATAGCAGTGGCCCCTCTTTGCAGGGTTATGGTCATCATGATTCTGCTTCTGTTTCCCTCTGTTTCTCAGGCGAAAATTACCATCGCCTCTGCGGCAGGTTATCGCGGGATGGTCAATACTCTGGTTGAGGCTTACGCGAAAGAGGTTGGTAACGAGGTCGATCTTATCTTCGGCAACATGGCTCAGGTTGTTTTTCAGGCACAGGCCAGTAATGCTGTTGATATCGTCATTGGAGATAAAACGTATCTCACAAAGGCAAAACTTCCCTTCGCTGCCAGCGTAAAAGTGGGCAGGGGCAGACTGGTGGCAATCTATCCAAAGGGGCGGAAGGTCACAGACGCCACTCTCTTTACAGCCGCAGAGCGGATAGCCATACCCGATACAAAGAGGGCTATCTACGGTAAAGCCGCCAAAGAATATCTACAGACGACGGGGCTGTATGATACGCTGCGGCCCAGACTTTTTGTCGTGAGCAGTGTGCCTCAGGCTGCTTCTTATGTCATCTCTGGAGAGGTCGACCTTGCTCTTGTCAATCTTACCCACGCTTTGAATATAAAGGAGAGTATCGGCGGCTGCGAAGTGTTGCATGAAAAACAATATTCGCCCATCGAGATTATCGCAGGTCAGCAGGAGACGACGAAAAACAGAGAAGAATGCAGACAATTTTTGAATTTTATCCACAGTGAGAAAGCACAGCAGATTGTGGCTCGCTTTGGCATGTGACAGCCGCTATGGATATACAAGCCCTGCTCCTCGATGATGCAACCCTCAAGCCATTGCTTCTTTCCGGAAAAATCATCCTGGCATCCAGTCTTCTCCATCTCCTGATAAGTGTGCCACTGGCCTGCTGGCTCGCCAGAGAAAAGGGTGGGATCGCCGTTATTGTTGACACCCTTGTCACTCTGCCACTGATTTTCCCTCCCGTAGCCATGGGGTTTGGTCTGCTCCTGTTTTTCGGCAGACATGGATATTTCTCCAGAGTGTTTGGTGATGTTATCGTTTTTAATTTTCCGGGACTGGTTATCGCGGCATTTATTGCCGGTCTTCCTCTTGCCGTGCGTCCGGTACAGGCGGTTCTGCGCTCTGCAGAGGCGGTGCGTCTGTATGAACTTGCCGTCCTCCTCGGGAAACGAGATATAACAATCTTTGCCTGTATCCTGCTTCCGTATGCAAAGCGCAGTATCGCCGCCGGAATGATTCTGGCGACGGGCCGGGCTCTTGGGGAAGTTGGAATGACATTGATGCTTGGCGGAAATATCATGGGCAGGACGAATACCCTGTCTCTGGAAATCTACAATGCTGTTTTCAATGGCGAATTTGAAAGGGCAGCCTTCCTTTCAATTCTCGTTGGCGTGATTGCAACGGTGCTGTTTCTTTTGATGAAAAAGCTCTCAAATTCATAAACTACAAAAGGATAGAGTATGAACAATTCAATACTTGGTGATGTACAGCAGAAGGCTCTCAAGCTCTGGGAGAAGGCGGGAATTCTCGATGAAAATGTTGAAGTAGTCGCCCATGTCCTGACCACAGAAGAGGCTATAGGAAATCCTGAAGGTGATGATTTTCCCCTCCAGCGGGGGAAAGAAAAGCTGATGGAGGCGACGTTCAGAGGGGAGAAGGGGCAGGCATTCACCGATCGTTTCGGAAATTTCAGCGCGCCTCTCCGCGACATCTGCAACAAGACACTGGATAACAATTTCAACCGGGCGATATTTATTGCCACCCTGAATGCTGTACAGCGCAGCCTGGGCAAGGCCGAATGCACTGTTCACTGTCGCGATGAAGGTCCTAAACGCTGTGCCTCGCAGTTTGCCGATTACCTCATGGAAAAATACGGGAAGGTACGTATTACTCAGGTTGGTTTCCAGCCTGCAATGATCAATGCTCTGTCTAAAAAATTTGATATGCGGGTTGTTGATCTTGATCCGGATAACATTGGCACTGTTAAAGATGGCGTTCCTGTTGGAGGTCCTGAAGAGACCGAAGATGCCATTAACGATGCCGAGCTGCTGGTGGTAACGGGATCAACCATTGTCAACGACACCCTGGGGAATTTCCTGAGAGCAGATAAGCCCACTGTCTTCTTTGGGACGACTGTGGCCGCAGCTGCCGAATTAATGGGCTGGGAACGTTTCTGCTGTCAGAGCAGCTGATGGTTGAGCCTGTGTGGCAGACCTCCTTTTTCCCAAC
>JBFHIO010000419.1:0-2212 GCA_041596435.1 Desulforhopalus sp.
GGAAGGACGAAATCCTTAGCGTCAGAGTTGATGGCATAACCAGCAATCTCACCGTAGATATGGGCTCCGCGTTCGAGAGCTTTTTCCAGTGTCTCAATAACAAAAATGCAGCCGCCTTCAGAGATGACAATACCGTTGCGGGAGTTGTCGAAGGGACGGGAAGCAAGTTTGGGGTCTTTGTGGTGGGCGAGGGCGTTCTGAGCCTCAAAGCTGGCAAAGATCCCGAAGGAGCCGACTGACTCGGAAATACCACCAGCCAGCGCCATGTCAACTTCTCCGAGTCGCAACATCTGTACGGCCTGGATGATGGAGGCGTTGCCGGCGGCGCAGGCTGCACCGAGAGTGTAGTGCGGGCCGGTAATCCCGAGGTTCATGGTTCTTTCACCTGCCGGGTTGTTGAGCACCGTCCGGGGGTTGTGATGGTGGGTCCAATAGGCAACGTCGTAATCGTAGGCCTTTATATTGTAGACTTCGTTTTCTGTCTCGACCGTACCATGCTCAGTGAGGCCGAGATAGACACCAACCCGTGCAGGATTATAGCTGTCCCGCTCAAGTCCGGCAGAGGCCAGGGCTTCATTGGCGCAATAAACGCTGATACAGCCGGCACGGGTTCCCCGCTTGTTTTCCTTCTTCTTGCGGTATTTCGTTTCATTAAAAGAGCAAACTCCGGCGGGCGCCTTGCCAAAATAGCGCAGGTCGATCTCCTGAATATTGCTTTCTCCTTTAAGGAGTTTTTCACGAAACTCAGTGTAGTTACTTGCATTTGGCGAGGTGAGACCTACGCCGGTGATTACGATTCTGGAATCAATCATGCTGAAGACTCTTTTTTCAATGGGTTATGCCTGGATCCCTTTCAGAGACGCAGGCAGGCAGTTGTTCATGCAGAGCACAAAGAGGGAAACTGTAGATTATTTGCCAAAGAAATTCAAGTTGCTGCGAAGGGAAAGGTGAGATCAAAAAATTTGCAGCCCGTGTCTCATCTTGTCCCAAAAGGATGCAGGAAGGCCGAAAAAGCACTCTGCTCTGGATATTTCCGGGCATCTTGTCGGGTTGATGAGCTGTTTTTGCAGGAGGAGAAAATTATTGGATTTTCTTAAAAAAATGAATTGCAAATTTATTATAAACGTTCCCGCACCGGTGTTTCCCAGGTATTTCTCAACTTGATAAATACCCCCGGGGATGATATTCTTCTAGTTATCCGTGTATGTAATTAAAATACCGTAAAAACATGACATCCCCTCTTTTCCCCCCTCACATGCAATACAGAATCTGTAAAGGAGATTCCTTATGAAATTTCTGTTCATTCTCTGCACGATCTTCAGCCTTTTTCTCTGCGGTTGCGCTACCGAATCTTCCCACGTGGTAAGTACGGAAAAAGTACAATCGTGGAACACGCCATACAGTGGCCCGAAGGTCCTCGTTTCTGTTGGAAAATTCGATAACAAGTCAACGTATATGAACGGTATTTTCAGCAATGGAGAAAACCGGCTCGGCAGTCAGGCGAAAACTCTTCTGGTGTCTGCGCTGCAGCAGGCAGGGCGCTTTTCTGTCCTCGACCGGGAAAATATGTCTGAGATCAAACAGGAAGCTGCTTTCGGCAGGGAAAAGCAGAACATCAAAGGTGCCCGCTATGTGATCACCGGTGATGTGACGGCCTTTGGGCGAAAAAATGTTGGCGACCGGCAGCTTTTTGGAATCCTCGGGCGGGGCAAAAAACAAATCGCCTACTCCAAAGTCGACCTTAATGTGGTGAGTGTTGATACTTCTCAGGTGGTCTTTTCTGCCCAGGGGGCAGGAGAATATGCTCTCTCCAACAGGGAGATCATTGGTTTTGGCGGGACCTCTGGCTACGATGCCACACTCAACAGCAAGGTTCTTGGTCTGGCTGTTCGTGAAGCAGTGAATCATCTGCAGGAGGGCCTGGAAAATGGAAGCTGGCAATCTGCTGAATAAGATGTTGCGGGGAGTAGTGCTCGGCGGGATGGCCGTCCTGTTGTCCGGGTGTGCTCAGAAGACGCTCTACAGCTGGGGCAATTATCAGCAGGTTGCCTATAACACCATGCAGCAGGAAGGCGATCCACAGCAGGAACTCTCAGAAATGAAAGAGCAGGCCGCCAGAGCGGAGGTGGATGGGCGAAAACTTCCTCCAGGATTTCATGCCCAGATGGGGATGCTCTACGCTCAGGTTGGGAATGATCAGCAGATGCGTGCC
>JBFHIO010000420.1:0-2210 GCA_041596435.1 Desulforhopalus sp.
AGGCCGTCCGGAAATTCCGGACGGCCTTTTCTTGTTTCTACATTTTCTGCCGACGGCATCGCATCCTGCTGCTCTGCGGGCCCGAAAAGACGGCCCTCATCAGCTCCTTATTCCACAGGCTCCGCATCGGGAGTAAAGAGGCGAATACCCGCCAGGGTGAAATTGCTGATGAGCTCCTGTCCTTTTGGAGAAGAGATCCATTTCACAAATTGCATGGCAAGGTCATTGTGCACTTCGGGGAATTCGACTGGATTAACCGGCACGAGCCCCCAGGAGCGCTCAAGGAGCGCATCTCCCTCACCGAGAACTTCAAGGTCAAGCGGCGGCTGCTGATCGTAACGGGACCTTACATAAGTATCCCGATCCGAAAGAGTATAGGCCTGTTTTTCTTCCGCAAAGGAGAGCGTTTCAACCATTCCCCTGCCGACAGTGCGGTACCAGGTTTCGGAGTTTTCCGGGACCACATAATCAACCTTTTTCAGTTTTCCCTTCTCAATAAACTGCGTCTTGCGCTCCACCAGTTTTACGCTGGAATCCTTCCACAGTGCCTGCTCCCTCATATGAGTTTCACTGTTATCCCCACAGGAGACAAAGGTGGAGCGTTTTTCAGCAATCTTCGCCAGCGCCTCAGTGACACTCTTTATTCCCTTGATTCCTGCAGGATCATTCTTTGGACCGACGATAATATAGTCGCTGTGCATGACGGGATAACGCCTGGTGCCCAAATTTTCCAGAACCAGTTTCTCTTCCCCAGTCTCGTCCCGGGAAAAGATAATGTCAGCCCTGCCGTCTCGGCAGTCCTGTAATACCTCCCCGTCATCTTTAACAGACAGTGTCACCACAATTCCACTGTCCGCCTTGAATTTCGGCAGCAGTTCGTCAAAAAGCCCCGAGGCCTCAACGTCGGCGGTGGTTGTCATCCTGAGGGCCTTCGCTGCTCCGCCCGCAAAAGCCGCACCAGCGGTGAAAAGGGCCAACGCGACCAGTACAGCAGTTCCCTGCTTCCACATAATGGATACTCCAAGGGGGTGTTTCGGGGGATGAAAAAGGAGAGGGAACCCCGGATTTCCCAATCCCTGTATATATTCCCCCTGAAGAGAGGAATCATTGGAATTTTCTTCTGATTCAGGTAAGGGTTTTATGGAAGGGAGGGGGAATTCTGTCAAGCACCCTTCCAGAAGTTATTCTAACAAAGCAACTGTTTATTACACCATTTTACTTATTATCTCTAACAAAATATCAGGAAAAATTTATGAAAGCAGTCATTCAACGAGTCGAGCGGGCAGCAGTGCGTATCAACAACAAAGAAGTGGGAGCTATTGGCAGGGGAATCCTCCTCCTGCTCGGAATTCACGGCGCCGACGGAGAGCGGGATGTGCAATGGCTCGCGGAGAAATCTTTGAATTTACGTATCTTTGAAGATGAGAAGGAGAAAATGAACCTCTCCCTTAAAGACATTGCCGGGGAAATGCTTATAGTCTCCCAATTCACGCTTTACGGCGACTGCCGTAAGGGGCGACGGCCGGGTTTTTCCGCAGCCGCTGCACCTTCCCATGCAGAACCACTTTATGAAAAATTTATTGAGGAGATCAGGCGTGCAGGAATATCGACCGCCTGCGGCGTATTTGGCGCCGATATGAAGGTTGAGCTGATCAATGACGGTCCGGTCACCCTTCTCCTTGACACCAGGCACCTTGAATAGTCGTTTTTTCTGTTATCCATTCTTCCAACTATCCCATATCCCACTTACAGGAGCAATTATGACCGTTTCCACCGCCGTCGGCAGCAGCTGCGCGGGTTTCACTCTGAAAGAATTTCGCCACATTGATGAGATCGACTCCGATGTTTATCTCTTCACCCACGATCTCCTCGGCTGTCCCCTGCTGGCTATTAAAAACAACGACAATAACAAGACCTTCACCACCGCCTTCAACACGATCCCCACCGACTCCACCGGTGTCGCTCACATTCTTGAGCACTCCGTTTTGATGGGCAGCGAAAAATATCCAGTGAAAGATGTCTTCGGTGAAATCAACAAGGGCAGTACCACCACCTTTCTCAACGCCATGACTGGCAGTGACGTCACCTTCTATCCCTTTGCCACCCGCAATCTGACAGAATATTTCAATATCATGGATGTCTACTGCGACGTCGTCTTTCATCCTCTCCTCGCTCCCACCACCTTTGAGCAGGAAGGATGGCACTACCAC
>JBFHIO010000421.1:0-2191 GCA_041596435.1 Desulforhopalus sp.
CAAGGGCCTGCTGGTAAATCTGTGACCGTGAAAGACCCAAATCTTTCGCCAGCTTTTTGCAGGCATCTTTCATGGACATTTCAGAGTGATCACGATACCAGACAAGCAACTCTTCAATATTCTCGCCTTCAGCCTGAACTTCAGTGGCGGGTCCTATAATAATGACAAATTCACCCCTGCTGTTTTGCTCACTGCACTGTTCAAGCAATTCACTTAACACTCCTTTGGTCAACTCTTCATAGGTCTTTGTTACTTCCCGAGCCCAGAGGGCCGGTCGGTTACCGAGGGTTTCCAAAGCATCCTGCAGAAAGCCCTCAACTCTTCTCGGAGATTCATAAAAGACTACCGGGTGCTCAGAATGGATGAGCGAACTTAACAGTTTTTTACGTTGACTCTTTTTGGAAGGCGGGAATCCGAGAAAAAGAAATGCCCCTTCTGTAAAACCTGAAGCCGAGACTGCGGCAGTGAGGGCTGATGGACCAGGGATAGGTGATACTGTAATTCCGGCTTCATGTGCCATCTGTACGAGAATTGCGCCGGGATCGGAGACGGCAGGTGTCCCAGCATCGCTTACAAGAGCAACGTTTTCGCCATTCTGAAGATGTTCAATGATAGTTGCTCCCCGTTCGTGTTCCTTTTCACGATAGTAACTGATCAGTGAGGTGTGTATTTCGAAATGGTTGAGTAGTTTTTTAGTATGTCGGGTGTCCTCGGCTGCAATAAGGTCAACCTCCTTTAAGGTCCGAAGCGCCCGGAGGGTAATGTCTTCAAGGTTGCCGATAGGTGTGGCAACAATATAAAGGGTTCCGGCCGAGGTGTTGTGAGAATTGTCCATATATTTGCAGCGAAAGAGTAGGTAGAGATTGGTAAGAAAATATGTCGTAGCGCATTATGTTCAATCTGCGGCGAAAATGCATCCGCTTTCTTGACAGTCCCGGCCGTGTGTGTAATATATGAGCAGATACTCAGATTGAGTCAATCAGGAACCGAACAGGGAGTAATCATGAACAAAGATCTTTGCGATTGCCGGATTATTCATCAGGACAACGTCGCAAAAGCAAGAGAAGAAGCACTTGAACTCGATGAGATAGAGGAACTCAGTCAGTTGTTCAAGGCCTTTGCCGATCCAAGCCGTTTACGTATATTGTACGCGCTTGCAAATAGAGAAATGTGTGTCTGCGATCTGGCCGCACTTCTTGAAATAACAGAATCGGCCGTGAGTCATCAATTGCGATTACTTCGCACTATGAAGCTGGTCGCCAACAGGCGGGAGGGGACAATATTGTATTACCGGGTAGCGGATGAACATGTGACCGTACTCATAGCCATTGTGCGCGAGCATCTGCAGGAAAAACAGCAGATACCAGTGTAGCCATACTTATTTATCATTCAGCAATATACAAATTTCGTTATGTTACTATCAATACCGCTACAAATCCTGCAGGAGGCCTGGCATATCCTGCTTGATTCTTCAGTCTACATTCTTTTCGGCATTGTGATTGCCGGATTGCTTAAGGTGGTTCTGAATCCTGATGTTATTTTGCATCATTTGGGCAGAGGGCGATACAGTTCGGTTGTTAAAGCCGCATTTTTCGGCGTGCCATTGCCGCTCTGATCCTGTGGTGTGCTGCCGGCGGCAGCATCATTACAGAAGCAGGGGGCAAACAAGGGAGCTACCACGGCTTTTCTTATTTCAACGCCCGAATCAGGTGTTGATTCAATTGCTATAACCTATGCTCTGCTCGATCCGATCATGACAGTTGTTCGCCCGGTTGCAGCGTTTGTTACGGCGATCGCGGCAGGCCTGCTGGAGAATACTCTGAACTGGAAGGAACCCGAAAGGAGAGTGAAAGAAGGTAGGGCCTGTGTGGTGGACGGCTGCTGCGATGGTACTGATTGCCCTGAAGAAGAGCATAAGAACCATCATACATTGAGAGAAAAGGTAGTCGCTGGATTTCGATATTCGGTAACGGATGTCTGGGGCGATATCGCTGTCTGGTTTTATATTGGATTACTGATAGCCGCGATCATCACGGTGATGATTCCGGATGCTTTGATGGTAAGTCTGCTCGGTGGCGGATTTAGCTCTATGCTCATTATGCTGCTGATCGGTGTGCCGCTCTATATCTGTGCTACCGCCTCGACGCCGGTAGCTGCAGCTCTGATACTGAAAGGTGTCAGTCCTGGCGCA
>JBFHIO010000422.1:0-2191 GCA_041596435.1 Desulforhopalus sp.
ATATACTGGGTCTTCCGGGGATAAATTTTTAACTGTAACGAAGAAGAGGGGCGAAAGACTGGTTATTCAAGGTGCCCTCCAGATTGTCCTCCCTCTGTGAGGGAGGGTAAAAGAGAAAAATAATACCAGAAAGTTGTCAATTAGTGAAGCGGAACACCCGAACTGCCAGACAGGGTGGATGCTCAGAGTTGTTTGCGGCAGGCGACGGCAAAGTCCTCGGGGAAATGGCCAATGATAAAACGCAGTTGCGCCTCGCTGAAAGCCCCGGGAGATTCCGGCAGACGGGGCAGCAGTGAATAGAGCAGTGGCTGCGAGATGGATGCACCAAGACGTTTGGGAAACTCAATACTGGTCACCATTCGTGCTCCCATTCCCGCCAGTACCCGCTGAGCGGTGCGCAGCCCCTGGTTCAGAGATCGCCGCACTGCCGAATTGCACTCCACAATGTTGCCCGGCAGTCTACCGTCTACGCCGGGGAGCGTCATCAATTGCAGTTCCCACTGCGAGGTCTGCGCCTTGGGGACAAAAAGCATTGCGTTTTCATCCCGCCAGACGACGAGTGATTTCTCCAGTCTGCGTTCGTCCATACGTTCATTGCTTTGTATTGCCTGCCGATAATCTGTAAAGAAATCAGAATGATACTCTACTGCATACTGTTCAATAACGTTTGCTATCAGGTCACCGCAACCGTAGGCGGGCAGGGTGCCATCTGTCTCGCTTGAACCGGCGTGAAATGCCTCAATCTCCTCTGGAAGCATAGCATACTGCTGATGAATCTGCTGGTGAGAGGCGTGTAGACGATAGCCGGTTGGGGCATAGTCGAAGCCGTAATTCCAGCCCCACAAGGTGGCGGACATTTCTTCAGCCTGTGCGCCATCCTCCATGGCGGTGCAGATGGCGAGGCGCAGCTCTTCCAGTTCGGCGCTGCTGAGGGTACGATTTTCTTTTGGTACCTGCAGGCCGAACGCGTCGGCCAGTCTGACGTAACTGCGCTGATAATAAAGATGACGCAGTCCCTCCATATCACACTCGCTGAGGGCGAGGGTGCTGTAGCGAATGGCATCTTCAGCCATATTGGCTGCGTAGTGGCCGCCGCTGATATAGGAATTGCGGCGCAGGTATTCATAGATGTGGCTTTCACCTTCCACCTTCCACTCGCCGACAATCTCGCTTCCCCCCTGTGCGCCAGGGCGGATGACCATCGCCACCTTGTATTCATCCGGCAGATGGGGATTATTGGCCACCCCTTCAAAGAGAAGATGATCGTGGATGACCGCTCGTCTGCGGCCGCCTGTATTCCTGTAACGAAGGCGTATCGGTTCTCCCTCCTCTTCAATCAGTTCACAGCAGGTGCGGGCGAGCTGCACCAGATCCCGCGGATCGGTGGAGGTTGTTGCCAGAGCAAGTTGCAGTGGAGCGGGGAGCTTTGTAATAATTTCACCCTGTTCCAAAGAGTTGCCGGCCATCTCACTCATACTCACAGGGGGCATCTGCGGCAGCTTGATCTGTGCGGGATTCTCCGCCGAATGGTCGGCCCACTCTTTGTCGATAAAGGTCCGGCCACGAAAAGGGAAGGGGTTGGGAATCTCATAGATCCAGTCCGCACCGGCTACTTCCACCGTACCGGCGGGAAAATTTTCCTTGTTGCATACCACCCCGTTTTCGTCCTCCCCGAGGACATCAAGACGGGCGCTTCCCCGCATATTTTTTACGTTGTAGGATGGTTTGTGAATACCATAGATAAATCTGCCGCCCGGCTGGACGCAGCTGAGAATACGTTTTTTCATGGGAGTTCAGAAAGGAATAAGTTGTAAGACGATGAAAGCCAGTTGCAGGTTTTTTGAAACAGCCTGCATTCGTTCATATTCGAGGCTCAGGAGAAAATTTACCTGCCAGTAACGAAGAAAATGGGCGAAAAACGGATCATTCAATGTTCCCCATAAGAAACAATTGATTATAAACCTGCGGGAAGGATTCTTCCAAACTCTTTCTTGAAGGAGCTGCCGGGTACCTTGAAACAGCTTGTATTTCATTCATATTCAAGGCGCAGGAAGAAATTTCCCGCAGGTATATATCTAATATTCTGAGGACAAATTTTTGACTGCAACGAAGGAGATGAGTGAAATACTGGTTATTCAAAGTTCCCTACTGAAGAAGTGTGAGATAAAGCTGATCCTGCTGCTGTACCTGG
>JBFHIO010000423.1:0-2172 GCA_041596435.1 Desulforhopalus sp.
CCAACCATCTCACCGAACAGCTCTATCAACGGCAGATAGAGGTGGAACAGAGGCTGATGCTCGGCGAAACATGGCAACAGGCGAGTCTTGAGATTCGGCGGGAGTGTATGCGTACCGGTATGATTCCGGTGATTAATTCGATGTCGGCAATGGGGCTGGTTTCCCTGCCTGGGATGATGACAGGACAGATTCTCGGCGGTGTCGCACCAATGGAGGCAGTAAAGTATCAGATTTTGATCATGCTCTTCATCGCCGCCAGCACCGGGCTCGGCGTCATGACCATTATCAGCCTCTCCGGGCGGGTATTGTTTGACCAGCGTCACCGTCTGCGGCTGGACCGGCTGAAAGCGGGGAAGAAGAAAAACTGAGCCAGAAGGCCTGGCTTGTCCATCCTGAAGGACGCAGGGACCTGTAAGGCATAAGGGAACCTTGAATCAGCAGTTCCGGAAAAGAAAAAAAGAGGCCGCCCCGATGGGACAGCCTCTTTGGGTATTGTGTTATTTGCGTTGTGTTCTTTTCAGCCTTCCTGCGTCTGAAAGGCCAGAGCATACATTTTCATCTGCTTGAGCATGTTGGCAAATCCGTTACTGCGGCTGGGCGACAGATTATCACCGATACCGATGCGTTTAAGGCTTTCCAGTTGTGCCTCAATGATTTCCTGCGGGGTACGCCCGGAGAGCAGACGCATGAGCAGATAGATAAGTCCCTTGGTAATAATGGCATCACTGTCCGCCTGAAAGTAGACCCTGCCGTCGCGATATTCCGCGCCGAGCCACACCTGGCTCTGGCACCCCTTGATGAGAAACTGATCATTGCGGTATTTTTCATCCAGCGGCGGCAGCTCTTTACTGAGGTCTATAATGTAGCTGTATTTATCCATCCACTCATCAAAGAGCGAGAATTCTTCTTCTATTTCGGCTTCAGTTTCCGCGCAGGATTTCATCTCTGTCATGGGGTTCCTTTCTTGTTTTCTACAGCGTTCCTGCCCCGGCAAAGCCTCTCTGGAGCTTTTCACCCGAACATCTGCACCGTCTTTTCAATTGCCTTCACCAGAACATCAATTTCTTCTTCGGTATTATACACCGCAAAAGAGGCGCGTAAAGTGCCGGTAATACCATAGCGAGCCATAATCGGCTGGGCGCAGTGATGTCCGCTGCGCACGGCAACGCCGAAGTGGTCAAAAATGGTGGCAGCATCGGCCGAATGGACGCCTTCAAGATTGAAAGAGACAACCCCGCCCTTCTCCTTCGCCGTACCAACGAGACTTACACCGTCAATCTGCTCCAGTTTTTCTGTGGCATATTTCACCAGCGCATGTTCCCGCTCAGCAATAAAGTCCCAGCCAACTGCCTGCAGGAACTCCAGCGCCGGAACCGAAGCGAGCACCCCCGCCACATCCGGCGTACCGGTCTCAAATTTATAAGGGAGATCTGCAAAGGTGGTCTTTTCAAAGGTTACCTTGTCGATCATCTCACCGCCCGTCTGCCAGGGTGGCATGGCATTGAGCAGATCCGCTTTGCCGTAGAGAATTCCCACTCCCATGGGCCCATACATCTTGTGTACCGAAAGGCTGTAAAAATCGACATCAAGCGCCCGTACATCTACCGGCACATGGGCTGCCGCCTGAGCTCCATCGAGATGCACCATGGCCCCGGTCTCATGTCCGAGACGGACAATTTCCGCCACCGGGTTCACCGTTCCAAGCGTGTTGGAGACGTGGGCAATAGAGACCAGTTTCACTTTCGGACCAAGCAGTTTTTTATACGCCTCCATATCCAGCTCACCCGCGTCGTTGACCGGCACAACCTTCAATACTGCGCCGGTACGACCGCAGAGCTGCTGCCAGGGAACGATGTTGGCGTGATGTTCCATTACGCTGACAACGATCTCATCCCCTTCATGGATGAAGGCCTCTCCAAAGGAGAAGGCGAGCAGATTGATGCTCTCGGTGGTCCCTTTGGTAAAGATTACTTCCTCGGCCAGCTCACTGTTGAGAAATTTCTGAAAGGCCCGTCGGGACTCCTCAAAAGCAGCCGTTCCTACCTGTGAGAGATGATGCAGACCACGATGGACGTTGCTGTTTTCCTCCATGTAGTAGCGGGTAATGCGGTCGATCACAGACTGAGGCTTCTGGGTGGTTGCCGCGTTGTCAAGATAGACCAGCGGCTTGCC
>JBFHIO010000424.1:0-2163 GCA_041596435.1 Desulforhopalus sp.
CCTCACCCATGTTATCAGCAAGCTCACTCCGTTTTGAGGGGATCACTCCTGGTGTCATCGGGACACGTATGCCGAGCACCCGCCACGCCTTCAGCGGTCGGAAGAGCATGCGAATGGCCACCCGGTTGGTAAGATAGCCGATGAAAGCGCCGAGAACCGGAGGAGCAAGCCAGTGTATTATTGTAGGAAAGTCCATAAATCAGATCTGCTCCAGAAGTTGGGAGGGCTGTTCAATAATTACCGAGGCGCCACTGTCACGCAGCTCCTTCTCTTCGCGAAATCCCCACTTCACACCAATGGTTTTCATCCCGGCACGAACTCCGGTGAGAATATCCATGGCGGTGTCGCCGACAAAGACAGCGTTTTCCGCATCACACTTTAATTCTTTGAGAATTCTTATCGCCATAGAGGGGTCAGGCTTGCGGGGCCCTCCGGGCTGCTGACCATATACAAGGCGAAAAGGTTTCTCGGGAAAATAGTAATCAACAAACATGCAGGTGAAGTCGTGGGGTTTATTGGAAAGCACCGCAAGTTGCAGCCCTCGACTGGAAAGACCCTCCAGCGCCTCATGAATTCCGGCATAGGGAACTGCATTTTTCTGCCAGTTTTTCGCATAAAGAGTCTGAAAAAGGGCCAGACCCTGTTCCACTTTATCCTCTTCACCCTCCGGCAGAATCTGTTCGATCATTCTGCGCAGACCATTGCCAACGAAATAGCGATAGGCTTCCAGAGGGTGTGGTAAAAAACCAAACTCCGCGAGGATAGCGTTGCACGTTTCGGCGAGGTCGACAAGAGTGTCAACGAGGGTTCCATCCAGATCAAAAATAACTGCTTGATTTTTCACTGCTTTTTCTCCACGATTAGAGTTAAGGTTCTGCTTCAATGCACCAGCACAATAATGCATATAAAATACATTAAAAGATTAAAAAAAAATGATTTTCCCCTTTTTTTTTTCTGTATATAAGATAGAATCAGCCCACTGAAGGACGGTTCATTTTTATAGCAACGTGCCTTATCCCGTTTTTCGACAGACCACTTCCCCGGAAGTCCCATACTTCTGAAAGTGTGCCTGTTTAAGATGGGCACCCCAACTCGTGAAAGCCTTCTCTTCCCGGCAGCCTCATGGAGCCAAGAGCTTTCATGTAACTTTTTTACACAAAGGAGTGATTATGTGGTTCGTCAGATTCTTAACCTCTTCGATTGGCAAGAAAATGGTGATGGCTGTCACTGGGCTGTGTCTCATTCTCTTTCTGTGTGTTCATGCCGCAGGGAACGTGACTATTTTTGTCGGCAGTGAAGTTTTCCAGGGTTATGCGGAAAACCTGCACAGTCACCCGGTAATTGTTTTTATCTTCCGTGTCGGACTCCTCGCACTCTTTTTAATTCACATCGGAGTCGGTCTGCTGCTCTGGCAGGAAGGACGTAAAGAAGGGAAAAATCGCTACGTAGTTAACACCTGGGTGAGCAAAAATCCATATGCCATGTCTACCATGCCATATACCGGTCTGTTCATTCTTTTTTTCGTCCTCATCCATGTTTTCGGTTTTGCCGTAGCTCCGACTCATGACCAGATGATCTCCAACGTTATAGATATGGCCTTGAGCAATTTCTTTTATGTTTTGCTTTATCTTGCCGGCTTTACAGCGCTCTTTATCCATCTGAGTCACGGATTCTGGTCCATGCTTCAAACTGTCGGTGTCAATCATCCACGTTATAACACCTTGATCGCCTGGGCAACATGGGTCGTACCGGGAGCTTTTCTTTGCTTCTTCAGCCTCATCGCACTCTATCTGTTGGTAACCAGCACTTATTAATACGAAATCTTACGGATTCCTCTCCGTTGCAGTACAGAGGAAAGAGACTCCGTTTATTTTTAGTAATTCATCCAGGGAATATAGATTATGGAACTGAAATCGAATGTGCCTGAAGGACCACTTGAAAAGAAATGGGATAATTACCGGTTTTCAAGCAAACTGGTAAATCCCGCCAACCGCAGAAAATTTTCTATCATTATTGTCGGTACCGGTCTTGCCGGTGGCGCTGCGGCAGCGACTCTTGGCGAGCAGGGTTATCACGTCAAGTCTTTCTGTATCCAGGACACCCCGCGTCGCGCTCACTCCATCGCAGCTCAGGGCGGGATTAACGCTGCCAAGAATTATCAGA
>JBFHIO010000425.1:0-2160 GCA_041596435.1 Desulforhopalus sp.
AATCTGCTCCCAATATAAGGCTCTGAGCTCTCCCCGGCTGTCAGCAAGACACAGGCCCGAGACTGACAGTATAAGATATCAGCCTCCACATACCAATAAAAAAAGCAGGGGGGCCACTCTCAATTACTCCTGACAGAATTGGAGAATTCAGAAGTGGCCCCCTACAGTCTGGCCTGGAGCCTCCCCCCTGGGAAATTGGTACAGGATACAATCTGTATCCCAATGCATCGGAGATGCGATCTGTCTCACTGCCCGTTGCACATTGCACCGATCACAGGATCCCTGGCTGACTGAACATAATGTTTTGCAAAAGATCGTAACCTGAACCTGTGCCCCGGCGGGAGAGCATCTACAGGCCAGGCCATCTGATTAAACTGGATGGCACTCGCATAAAATCAGATGGTCCGCACCAGATCATAAGAGGCCTGGCGGCCATAACCTTCTAATTTTATACGATATTTAGTTGCACCCTCCGAAAAGATTTTCAACACGGCAAACTGGTTGTCAATATCAGTTGCAAAGCCCTTTTTTCTACTGGTGGCTTTCCAGGAGCGCTGATCGCTCACCCCGACATTCCCATTCATAACAATGTAGTGAATCCCCTTGATATTTGCATAACCGCCGGCATGGTCATGCCCGGAAAGAACCGTAAGTACCCTGCCAGAGTCTTCCAGAATTTTTCGAACGTCAGAGGCGTTTTTAATATTATGGTCCTGCTCGTCTACACGGTCCAGCGTCTGGTGGGTAAAAACTACAGCGGGCAGAGAGGCGGCTTCAAGATCCTTTTTCAGCCACTCCAGCTCTTGCGGTGGCACGAACGTATCCTTCCATGTCCAGAAAGAATCTTCCGGGGTATTCATATCGTAAGGACGGTGAGGGGGAGCAGGAGTGTAACCGGCATCAAGAACCACGAAATGAATGCCTCCCTTATCCCATGAGTACCAGGTCTGGCCCTGAGGGATTCCTGTGTTATCAATCGACCTCAGAAAGAATTCACGGGTAAGATTGTCAAATTCGTGATTACCGAGGACATGATAATGTGGCCCGAAGGAGCTGAAGAGATTTTCAATTTCTTTAAGATTTTTTGCAGGATCAGTCCCTTCAGCGAGGGTATCGACGAGATCCCCCATTTCGATGACAAAGACTGGTGACTCCTCTTTCATGGTGGCAATAAACTCTTCCATCTTCCCCTGGGAAGCAGAGTATTTACGGGTCAGAGTATCAGCTTTGGTGGTGTGGTGCATATCGGTTATGATGCCAGCTTTTACCATGGGTGCTTCGACAGCGGCATTGCCTTTTTGGGGTAAGGCAAGCACGGCAGCCATGCCCAGGCCTGCAACTGCGGTAGTACCAATAAATTTCCGGCGGGTAACATCCATTGTAATCTCCTTAACACTGCTGATTGATAAAAAGGATCTGAACATTGCTTGTCTTCAAATTGTTTCAGACCTGCTGTGATACTGCTTTTTCAATCCTCGCAGCTTGATACATAAATGTTAAGGTATGGTTGGAAATTCGAAATGATTCAGTTAAGGGAACCTTGCATCAAGGTTACAGATCCTTTCCTGCCGAAAACTCTCCCTGAGATTTTTCATTCTCTACAGGATAATACGGGCCGGGGAGAAGACCGTTATTTGTTCTGCGATAAAGCAGATTTGCCGCAGGCCCCGCCAAAGAGTTATGGGCACGATCTGATACGGAATTCGCCACCTGATCTACCGCTGCCGTAATCAACATTGTCAGAAGATCTCCACTTGACCCGCCACCGTCGCTTGCAGACCCTGTTCCTCTCCACAGTTCGGTACCGCTGCGCAAATCAATCAGTCGAGCGCTGGCCTGCACCTCCGTCTGGCTGGTGATAACAGCATATGATGTACCAAATTTTTCTACGGTGATATACATGGCGGAGTCTGCGCCAAAGATAGAACGCAGTTTCTGAATTGGAATAGCCTGAATATCTGAAGGTTCTGTCATACCATTTTGGCGAAAGGTTTCCGTGGTAAGAGCCACGGGCAGAACATAATACCCAGCTTCCGCGACAGGAATAGAGCTCCACGCCGAAAAGCTGTTCCCCGCGTGTACTTCCGGGCTGTTGTTAATCGGCGGCAGGATAAGGATTGAGCGGGGTTTTGCTTTAATAAACGCTGTATAATCTGTCGG
>JBFHIO010000426.1:0-2156 GCA_041596435.1 Desulforhopalus sp.
CCTTGAGCGATTCACTCAATCCGATTAATTTTACACCATCATTGCAGTCAATCCCTCAGCTCCATTTTGTAGGAGAACAGGATTCGGTAGTGCCTATAGAGATTTTCCACTCTTATCGTGGATCTTTTGACAATCCGCAGTTGGTTAAATCAAAGGTAATGTCGGGATTGGGACACCAGGGAGACTGGGTAAGGATTTGGCACAAATTGTTGCAACAACCGATATAGAAACTTCTATAGATGTCAATTATCGTCACGACAACTCTTCAACAAGAGTTTTTCAATAGTATCTGCAACCACCGGCACGCTTAACAAAAATCCCTGCAGTTCATCACATTCCATTTTGCCAAGAGCTGTTTTCTGACTCTCAGTTTCCACCCCTTCAGCAATAACCTTAAGGTTAAGGCTTTTGGCAATCTGTATAATCGAAAGCAATAACGATGAACCATTCTCTGTTCTTTCAATATTGTCGATAAAGGACTTATCTATTTTCAAAGTTGTCAACGGAAAGACCTGCAAGTGACTGAGCGCTGAATAACCTGTACCAAAATCATCAATGGCAACTGACACCCCCATCTCTCTCAAAGAAGATAACACATTCCGGGCATCATCTGTTTTCTGCATCATTACCCTCTCCGTCAATTCAACTTCAAGGTAATGAGGCTCTAATCCGGTAGTTTTCAGACAGGCGCATATCATCTGGTAAAGTTTTATGAAATCAATGCGTTTCCCGGAGATATTTATGCTCATGAGGCAACCATTGAAAATTCCCTGGTCAACCCATATCCTGGCCTGCTTGCAAGCCTCCAGAATCACCCAATCGTTTATGGCATAGATTAAATTTGTCTCTTCAGCAAACGGCAAAAAATCATTTGGCTGAATAAGCCCTCTCTCCGGGTCCATCCAGCGGATGAGCGCTTCCACCCCTTTAATCTTGCCACTTTTATTGGAGTATTTCGGTTGGTAAAAGAGTACGAGTTCCCGCTGGTCAAGTGCCCTGTGAAGGCGATTCTGCAAAAGGAATCTGGCCTGAACGGCATCGTTCATAGCGCTATGAAAGAATTGATAATTATTTCGCCCCCTTTTTTTGGCTTCATACATGGCAGTATCAGCGTGTCTCAGCAGAGTATCCAGATCATGACCGTCATCCGGGAAAATACTTATGCCAATACTGGCTGAAATCTTCAACTTATGCGACCCAACTTCAAACGGATCTGAAAGCGATTCAATTATTCTTTCAGCAAGTTTCGCTGCATTTTCCGGTGACTGGAGATTTGCCGTGAGGAGTGTAAATTCATCTCCTCCAACCCGAGAGATTATGGCAGATTCCGACTCAAATTGTGACCTCGCGATTACATCCGACTCCCGTAACGTCGCTTTTAAACGTTCAGCGACAATGATGAGCAAGCTATCTCCTACATTGTGGCCGAGCGAATCATTGATCTGTTTAAAATGGTCAAGATCTATAAACATAAATGCAATGAGGTTTGGGTTTCTGAGATTCATTGCATACAATTTCTTCCAGTGTTCTCTAAAAAGAGACCTGTTGGCAAGCCCTGTAAGACTGTCATAGAAAGCAAGATATCGTATCTTGTTTTCCACGTGTTTCATTTCTGTAATGTCCTGAACCGTTCCTAACGCCTGCCACCCTCCCGACGCCTCATCCTCGATAAACTCCCCCTGGTTCATGAGTATGCGGTCTTCTTCTCCGGCAACAGCAATTCGGTACTGAACAGTAAATGGTTCTTTTGTATCCTTGGCCCGAATCAACATATCTTGGGCAGCAACACGGTCATCCTCATGTATACTTTCAATCAGCCCGGCAAACGTGGTGTTTCGCTGCAGCCCAAACGTTTCAGGTGAGTTACTGCTCACCAAAATATCACCGCTGTCAAGGTTCCATTCCCACTGTCCGAGTTTAGCTATCTGCTGAGCTTTGCTCAAACGCTGCTCGCTACGATGAAGATCGGTAAGGGTATTGCTCGAACGCAACCAATATCGCACCCTATACCCGAGTACCAGTAAATTCAATGGCTTCGCTACAAAGTCGGTTGCGCCAGCATCAAAGGACTCTACAATAGTCTCTTCATCTTCCAGTCCTGTCATCATAATGACTGGAAGATATTCACCACCGGATCTTTGGCGGATCTCCATGCA
>JBFHIO010000427.1:0-2155 GCA_041596435.1 Desulforhopalus sp.
CTCTTCGTGCAGTTTTTCACGCCCTTCTTCTTCCAGCCTCCTGCGTAAAACTTCGCGCAGTTCAAGATCAACCGGAGCATCATTACAAAGCCCCTCTGTGAGTGCCTTGAGATATAACCCGGATCCGCCGGTAATAAAGGGAAGTTTGCCCCGCCCGTGAATCTCCCGCACAAGACGCAGACCATCAGCGGCAAAGCGGGCCGCATCATACTGTTCATCCGGTTCACAGACATCAATAAGATGATGGGGAACCCTCGCCCTTTCTTCATCAGTCGCTTTGGCAGTCCCAATATTCATGCTGCGATAAACCTGCATGGAATCAAGGCTGATGATTTCGCAGTCAAAACGCGATGCAACTTCAAACGAGAGTGCCGTTTTTCCAATAGCGGTCGGCCCAACGATCACCAATACAGGTCCTTCTACAATCTCTTTCATCTCACCTCAGTCAAAGCGGAATTTTTCAGCAATATGTTTCGCACCAACAGGACCTATCCCCTTAATATCAGAGAGGAACTCCGGCCCTTCTATTCTGCCGTGTTTCTTACGCCAGGCAAGAATCGCCCGTGCTCTTTTCGTCCCGACGCCCTTCACGAGGCACAGCTCCTCTTCCGTAGCGGAATTTATGGGGATCTTGCCAAAGAGAATAATTTCAACCGCCCTGCTCTTCGCCAGTGAGGCGTCAGGCATCACTTCCTGCGATTTGCTGGAATTACCAGCGAGCCGAAACCAGCCAATAAAAAGGAGGACAAAACAGAGCAGCATCAGCACCAGCCACCGGGCTTCTTTTTCCCAAAACAGTCTTTTATCGGGAATTGAGCCAGTTTCGCTTTCGGGCTTTTCTTGTATTCCTTGAGGGGACGGGGTACATTCCATGGCGGAAAATAGCGGGATTCCCGGGAACGGGAAAGATTAACATCGTTTGAAAACAACAATAGGGTTCCCAATACAGGACAACCCTGAAAATCATTACATTATGCAGGATAGATGCAAAAAGTCAAACCTTTTAATATAGTACTCGTTGAACCAGAGATTCCCCCCAACACAGGTACTATTGCCCGCCTCTGCGGAGCAACAGACACGGTTTTACACCTTGTGCGCCCTCTTGGTTTTTCCACCGATGACAAACATCTCAAACGCGCCGGACTTGATTACTGGAAGTTTGTCAACATTGTCTACTGGGATAGTTTCGCGCAGTTTCTTGCCGCCACTGAAGAAAATCTCCTCTACTTTTTCACCACGAAAACTGCACGTATTTACAGTGAGGTAGGATATCCTGCCGGAGCATATCTCGTCTTCGGAAAAGAGACGAAGGGACTCCCGCAGGAAACACTTCAGGGTTACAGTGATCAATGCTGCACTCTGCCAATGAGCAATCCCCACATCCGCAGCCTGAATCTTGCCGTATCCGCCGGAATTGTTCTCTACGAAGCTCTTCGGCAACGTGGCTTTGACAGACAGTAAAAATAAAATTGAACCTTTCGCCCAACCTTTTTCACCGGAGATAATTCATGAAAGAACGAATCTTTAATTTCAGTGCAGGGCCCTCCACCCTGCCCGTCGGCGCTCTTGAAGAGACCCGCGACGCGTTGTTTGATTTTGCCGGAACCGGTATTGGCATTATGGAGATCAGTCACCGCTCACAGGAGTTTTCAGCCTATATTCAGGAGGTGGAAGCAAATCTGCGGACACTGCTTGGAATTGCGGATAATTACAAAGTTCTCTTTCTTCAGGGTGGTGGTTCCACCCAGTTCTTGATGGTGCCGATGAATCTACTCGGCGAAGGGAAAAAAGCGACCTACCTTAATACTGGTATCTGGTCAAAAAAGGCCATGGCTGAAGCAAAGCGTTTCGGTGAAGTGGCTGTCGGCTTTGACGGCAGTGCAGAAGGATTTCATCGCGTACCCCGCCCGGATGAGTTTACAGTGTCGAAAGGTTCAGAATACCTCTACTACACCTCAAACAATACCATCTACGGCAGCGAATACAGTTACACCCCGCAGACTGAGACCATGCTGGTCTGCGACATGAGTTCTGATTTTCTCTCTCG
This sequence comes from Desulforhopalus sp., assembly GCA_041596435.1. Classification (GTDB taxonomy): domain Bacteria; phylum Desulfobacterota; class Desulfobulbia; order Desulfobulbales; family Desulfocapsaceae; genus Desulforhopalus. The sequence continues at coordinate 2,048 of JBFHIO010000427.1, forward strand.
CCCCGTAGATGTAAACCGCTATGGACTGATTTTTGCCGGAGCTCAGAAAAATCTCGGCCCGGCGGGTGTTACCATCGTCATTATCCGCGAAGATCTTCTTGAGCGTAC
>JBFHIO010000428.1:0-2155 GCA_041596435.1 Desulforhopalus sp.
AAGAGAGGCTGACGGGAAAACCGTCAGCCTCTCTTATTTTACAATTCCGACAAGCTCAGCAATATCCTCAACTCCCATCTCCTGCATATATTCTTCCATTCCCTCAAGAACCTGAATGGTTGCCTCAGGATTGAGCAGACTGGCTGTTCCCACAGCGATGGCGGTTGCTCCGGCAAGGATAAACTCTATGGCGTCTTCTCCTGTCATAATGCCACCCATGCCGATAACAGGAAGCTTCACCGCCTGAGCCACCTGCCATACCATGCGCACTGCTACAGGTTTAATCACCGGCCCGGAAAGCCCCCCATGTTTCATCGACAGGATAAATTTCTTTTTCCGAATATCAATACGGCTGCCCAGCAGAGTATTGATAAGGGATATGGCATCAGCCCCCGCTCCCTCAACCGCTCTGGCAATTTCAGTAATATCACTCACGTTGGGACTGAGTTTTACGATCAGAGGCTGACGGGCGACTTTTTTCACAGCTGAAGTTACCGCCGCCGCAGCTTCTGCCTGCACTCCGAATGCAACTCCCCCCTCCTTTATATTTGGACAGGAGATATTCAGCTCCAGCAGATCAACATCCTCACTGGCAAGTCTTTCTGCCACGGCCACATATTCACTCACTGTCCTGCCAACGATATTGACACATATCCGCGTATCAAACTGTCGCAGCCAGGGAATATCCTCAGCAATAAAATATTCCACTCCCGGATTCTGCAACCCTACGGAGTTGATCATGCCCCCCCAGGTCTCGACAATACGCGGCGGCGGATTTCCCTCCCAGGAAGTAGCAGCCACACCTTTAACCACCACGCAGCCAAGTCTGTTCAAATCAATCCATGGCTCAAAATCTCGCCCTGAGCCGAACGTCCCCGAGGCAGTCATGACCGGATTTTTCAGCTCTACTCCAGCTATATTCACTGCAAGTTTCATGGAAACAACACCTCTGCTGCCGGGAAAACCGGACCGTCTTTGCACACTTTTTTATAGATGAAACCGCTCTCATTATCAGCAGCAATCTTCGTTACACAGCCAACGCAGGCACCAAAACCGCAGCCCATTCGTTCCTCAAGGGAGAGTTGTGCGGGGATCCCCTTTGTTTTCGCCCAGGCCTGGACTCCCTTGAGCATCGGTCCAGGGCCGCAGGCGAAGAGGGCCTCTCCATTCAGTGCCTCCTGGTCAAGCAGCTCAATCACGTTGCCGGAAAACCCCTCTGCACCACTGTCTGTGGCAATATGGACCGTGCCATAGCGGGAAAGCTGTTCAACCAAATATGACTGGCTGCGAAAGCCGCAGACCACATCAATATTCCAGCCTCGCACTTTAAGCTGCTTTGCCAGTTCCACCATCGGTGGTGTACCAACCCCGCCGGAGACAAGCAGCGCCCTGCCCGGCTTTCCTTCAAGGGAAAAACCGTTGCCAAACGGGCCCAGCAGGTCAACCATCCCTCCAGCCTGAAAGGTCGTAAACTCCGCCGTTCCTTTGCCAAGGACAGCATAGACCAGGTGCAGTTTATCTCCATCAATCTCACACACCGAAATCGGTCGCGGCAGCAACCGATCCTGGTGTGAGCAATACAGATTGACAAACTGTCCCGCTGTCGGCCGATGCAAAATCTTCGGCCACTGCAGCACCAGTTCAAAAATGCCATCGGCAATCTGTCGATTCTGCAAAATTTTACAGGCTGTCCGCCCTGCTCTCCTCTCAACCATTATTTTGCTATCTCCGTTACGCCACCGTGAGAACCGCTCCATTCCAGCGGAGAGTTGAGGAAGGCCTCAACTTCGTCCAGTGTTCTGGTGTCGAAATATCCGCCCTTGCGGCTTACTGCGAGAACATCCCGCCAGGTGGCAAGCCAGTGCAGGGTAAGATCATGATTTTTCTTCAGATTACCGCAGACATCACTGAACATGTCATAATAAAAGATAACAATGGCATGCTGTATCTCAGCCTCCGCCTTACGGATCGCCTCGGCAAAGAGAATTTTGCTGCCACCATCGGTGGTAAGATCCTCTACCAGCAACACCCGTTGTCCGGGATGAATGTCTCCTTCAATCTGCGCATCGCGTCCAAAGCCTTTCGGCTTCTTCCGCACATATTGCATGGGAAGCTCCATCCGGTCGGCGATCCAGGCCGCAAAGGGAATCCCTGC
>JBFHIO010000429.1:0-2152 GCA_041596435.1 Desulforhopalus sp.
CAAGAAAGATTCCCTTAAGTCCGGTTTTTATTTCCGTCATGGCGTGCACTGCCGGCAGGGTGGCGGTTCCCTGTGCAAAAAGAAAGAGCTGACCGCAACCCTCTTTTTCAAGAAAATCTATTGCCGCTGAACATATATCAGCACCCTGCAGTGCAAATGCCGCGAGAGTATCTCCAGAAGGGCGAACGGTCAGGACATTGAGTCCTTTTGCAACGAGACCTTCAACAAGTGACTGCGAATGCTGTACGTCTCCTTCCGGTGCCGGGAAGAGAAGCACAGATGGGGCTTCTTTTTCCGTCGGTCGCCAGACTGCGGGGATTCCGTTAAGGGCGCATGTCACCTCTGCAGGTAAACTGGGAGTGCTGATGGGGGTATCGACGGTTTGTAAGTCGTAGAATGAGGAGGGGATTTTCATATCTTGTCCTGGGTAGATTTGGGGAGCAATAGAAGGAAGATCTTCCGTACTGCCGGCAACTCTATTACTACAGGGAACATCGAACAACCAGTGTTTCGTCCATCTTCTTCGTTACAGTCAAAAAGTTATCCTCCGACAAAGCGAGGAACGAGACGTCGAGGTAAGCGCCTGGCTCCGATATCAGGAACACCGGTGATGAAGGGTAAGCCGGTATACGTACCTTCTCAGAATTCTTTTCAAAAAAAACGCTGTTTCAAGATTTCCTGCAGGTGATAAAAAAATTCCCCTGAGACATTTAAAAACGTCTCAGGGGAATTTCAATTCAGTGATGGTGGGGTGAATGATGGGACTTGAACCCACAGCCTCCTGGGCCACAACCAGGTGCTCTAACCAAATTGAGCTACATCCACCACGTTAGCCATCGAATAAAGAAGGTTCTATATACCTCCTCAGCTTTTGAAATGCAAGGATATTTTCTTTCGTTTTACACATCTCCCTGACAATATTTACATTTTTTGGCCTGTGCCTTGATAATTTCGGCGCAATGAGGGCATTCTTTTTTGAAATTTTTCTTCAAAATAGCAGCAACTGCGAGGCCTACGCCAGATTCCAGGCCCGGATCGCGGAAGGCATGATTGCGGATTGGATCAATGCATTCAAGGTTGGCAATCTTAACCAAAATTTCACATGCCTGCTTGCGTTGATCTTTGGCTGCACCCTCATTAAGCAGGACCGCCAGTGGGGCTGTTATGTCCTTTTCTTCTTCGGCGGTATCCAGGCGCGCTACCATCTTTTGGTTCTCGGCATATTCCTTGTCCCTGGCAAGGATCTTTTCCCGGTCGATAATACAGCCCGTGAAAGCAGCGGAATTACCCACCATCATGTAGTTTTTCTCTTTACTGCCGGGAAGCTCCATATAACGATATGAGGCGTGGTGTCCGTAGGCCGCCTCAATTTTATCCCAGCCGTCTACGAAAACAGGGCATTCGTCATTAAGGCAGATAAAAAGAACTTCCGACCCCCAGCCAAGGCCATCGCCAACATGGACTGGAGGTGCTTCACATGCAGTAAGCTGCTGATTGCAATGCGGACAGATTTTCACTTCGTCAAGATAGCGGAGAATATTTATCATGGTCTGAACTTCCTCAAAACTGCAGTATTATAAAACAGGTGCCTCCGGCCTTCTGCAATGGCGACCATCTATGCCTTGCGGATTCCCGGACGGCTTAATATTTCATCCACCGCCTTTGCCTCTGTCATTTTCGCTTCTAGAAAGGCGGCGGGCATGACGGAACGATTTTCTTCCATTAATTCACACAGTGCACTGATCTGCGAATTTTCCGCCATATCCATCAGCTTGAGAATATTCTCAGCGAAACTGCGTACAATTTTTTTGCCTTCCCCCCCCGTGGCCATGATTTCTGCATAGGTGCGCGGGTTCTGATTATGAATCCGTGCCATTGCAAGAATGCCATAAAGTGAAGTGAGAGTGGAATGGCTGGCGATGTCTTTATAGTCAAGGTTATGATCTTTAAACGTTTTGGCAAGGGCAACGGAGATAGTTGTGGGGAGTTTTTGTCCCACACCCATCAGCAGATCGTGTTTGCGCGGGCTGTCCTGATAGATGTCGGCCCCGTGTTTATAGAGAAAGGCTTCAATCTCGTTGCACAGTGCGCCTGCCCTTGAAGTATGGACAACGGCTGCATGTTTATCTTTCATCGTTGCAGACTGCGGTCC
>JBFHIO010000430.1:0-2146 GCA_041596435.1 Desulforhopalus sp.
AGCCATGCCCTGAAGACGTTGCCGGGAGACAAATTCTTCAACAATGTCTTCCGCAACTACCCGCGGGTGAAAGAGGACAAGGATCTGATTGAGGAGATTGCAGACCACTTCGGGCCTGCCTGTATTCCTGCCCTGCTGGTCAAAATGGCCGGGACTGCTTTCCGCGATGAGCGCACCACTCTGCTGGCCCTGCTCCACTCCTATGGAGATGCCCTTGTTCCCGCCCTGGTTCGTTGCCTTGAAGGCTATCCTCCATGGTCGGTGGTTCGTGCCGTGCTCAGCATTTTTGGCGAACTTGGAGAAGAATCAAACTACCGCCAGATTGAACCGTATTTCAGTTTTCCTGATGTGCGTGTACAGCAGGAAGCCCTCAATGCCGTTGCCCGTCTGGATAAAGAGCGCAGAAGGGGGCGGTATCTGCTGGCCCTTCCGCTGGTTGATGAGTCTCTGCAGCTTGACCTGCTTGGTCATCTTCTTGAACTCGGAGAATTTGACGAGAGTTTTTATAATGCTCTGCGGCGCATTGCCGATAAGCGGAACACTTTCTCCTTCGCCCGTGCCGGCGATCTCCTTTCTCTCATCCTGGCCGGGCTCAAGGCCTATCCCCGGCAGGAAACGATCGACCTGCTCAATGAAATGCACAGGGACTATCTGCGCAGCATTGGCGGGGCGCAAATTATCATGCTCATTGATGATGCCCTGAGTACGGTCTCGCCGCAGGTTCGTCACAGTAAAAAGGCTGGCGGGGGGGGGAATACCCTGGAGGTTGATACTGACCTGGTGAAACAGGCTATTGAAGAGAGCCTTAAACCGGTGGAAGAGAAAATTCTCGAGTATCTCAATGCTGGAGATGAGAGTGGTGCCGGGAAGTATATTTACAAAGAAGCAACCGCTGCCATTCAGCAGAAGAAATATCACGTGGCAGATTATCTCAAAAACCGCCTGCTTGAGGTCGATCCGTTTGCCCTTGCTGAGATGGTCGAACTCAGTGATGTTATTGATGATCAGCGAACCCGCGTCATAACGCCGCTGCAGCTTGACATTTGGGAAAGACTCAGCGATGCCCTTACCGCCGAGGAATTCAATGCTCTCTACAGCAACGCCTCGCAAGAGATTTACAACAAGGGTGATCTTCTCGTGAAGAGTGGTGATATGGACCGCAGCCTCTTCCTGCTCAACTCTGGAAGTATCAGCCTGAGCTGTAAGTCTGGCGGGCTGGAACGCTTTCTGCGCAGGGTGAGTCCGGGGACCATACTCGGTGGCGATCAGTTCTTTGATGCCTCTGTGTGGACAGTAACCCTCAAGGCGCTGTCACCCGTGGATGTTCAGGTCGTTGATCAGGCAGCCTGGGGGAAAATTAAAGAGGCGTGTCCACAAATCCGTGAAAAGCTACGTAACTACTGTGCGAAAGAGATCAACAGCTCTGAGCTTGTTACCCTCTCCGGTGATGACCGCCGGGCTGCTTCGCGCTACGTCATCCACACTCAGACGAGACATCAGTTTCTCGATCCTGTGGGGAAATACAGTCGACGCTCAAACCGCACTTTTAAAGGAGAAGTGCTTGACCTTTCACGCGGAGGGGTGGCCTTCAGTCTTAAGTTTGCCAGCCGCGAGAAGTCACTGGAGATGCTTGGTCGACAGGTTCAGACAAGCTTTGAAACAGGGCAGGGTTTTTCCGGCGATTATCCCGGCATTGTTGTCGGTGTACGTCTTTTTGATCCTCTGAGCCAGATCTACTCGGTACATCTCAAGTTTGCCGGGGAGATTGACAACGACGAATTTATGGAGATTCTCCAGGCCAGTCTGCCGAAGTCCTGATTCCTTTTTATGCAAATTTCCCCAATTAAGCTGCGTGGGTTGACCCTTGATCCCCCCATTGCCCTTGGACCCATGGTGGCACTTACCCACACCGCTCTGCGGACCCTCGTGTTGCGTACCGGCGGGGTCGGACTTCTGTTCACCGAGATGCTGGCTGTCAAGCGTCTGCCCAGTGAGACCCCGGAATATTCCCCCCTGCTTCACTTCAGCCCGGAGGAACGCCCTCTCTTTTACCAGCTGGTCGGTGCGGAACCCGAAAGGGTTGAGGCTGCAGTTGCCCGGATATCCGGTCTCGGCGCAGCGGGAATAGATCTCAACCTTGGCTGTC
>JBFHIO010000431.1:0-2144 GCA_041596435.1 Desulforhopalus sp.
CGAGACTTTCGGGTTCAGGAGCAAGATCAACAACGATGCTGCAGCCAAATCCACAGCTCTCGGCTTCTCTCACAAGGGAGGCAACTACGCAAAAGATATCATGATTCTGGTCAGCAGAGAAGTTGAAGTCGAGCAGAGCTTCTTCTACTTCAAAGAGTTTCGCTTTAAAGGTGTTGGAGCTGTAACGTCCGTCACGAAAACTGCAAATCAACTCTCCTGCCATAGAGAGGAACCCCTGGCGGCCGAGATATTCAGCAGAGAGAGCAAAACAATCCGAAGGAGGATGGGCAACACCGAGAATCTTTGCTCCGTCAGAAATTAAAGAATTCCCGCTCTTTTCTACGGATTGTAAAAGTTTCCGTACATGCTTGTAGTTCCCGAGCCGGGGGAGATCTGGTCCGGCAAATCGTGCCAGAAAACGGACGCGATCCATTTCGCGGGGGTTGATAAAAGTGAGAATGCCAAAAGGGCGATGCCCTTCTTCGTTTGTTCGTGAAATACCGAGAATAGTTTCAAGAATCGGCGAAATGTAAGGAGAAAGATCAAGGCCGAAGACGTCAAGTGCTACGTCAGCCAGGCATTCCCGGATGGCATGGGAAGCGTATTCCCGCAAAAATTTACCAGAGATGCCCGTGTAGAGAGCATGGTCATTTTGCAGGTCATGAGAAAGACGAAGAATCGCGTGGCGCAGCCAGTATTGAGTAGGGAGAAGCGAACAGAGATTGGGGTGGTGGTCGGTAAACCACATCTGGTAAAAAAAGGTCGCAGAACTTCCCCCCTCGCAGATAATGCCATCAAGCTGGGGGTCATTCTGGGGTTGAATGTTCTCGTAAAGTTTTCCCGTTTTACACTCTTTGCCTTCACAAAACCAGGGCTTCACACCCTTATACATAGATCTCAGTCTGGATTCATATCCTCGCAGAAGGTTTTGCGGGTCAATGATAGAGAGAGGATCGCCAGGTTTCAGCGCGTAAATAACAGCAACCCGACTGGGACCGGAGAAGCGGGAAAGACCTTCCCGAACACCGCTGAGGGTTTCGTGAATGCAGTGCTGGGTAAATTCGTCGTCAGTCACGGCGTAAATTCTGAGGGAAAGAATAAGGAATCAAGGTCTCCGTCCGGTGCGAAGACCTTGACTCAAACATGCCTGTCAATGTCAGATCATCTTAATCTGCAAACCCGATCACTGCAACAAAGAGCACTGTTTTACCAGCGGTGGTGGTCTCGACGACGGGGATCCCTGGAGTGGTTGTAATGGGGATTGTTCCGCTCATGGCGTGGCGCATAATGTGCGGGCCCCCGTACCGGTACATACACCACCGGGCGATGTCCTGACCGGTACCGTTTTGCTCCCTGCGGTGCAGGAGCGTAGTGGCGCCGTGCAGGAGTGTAGCGGTGATGAGAATCTCTGCTGCTTCCTATGGCCAGCCCAATGACTGAGCCAGCTGCAGTTCCGAAAATGGCAGACTCGGCGTTCCCTCCGATGGCCTGTCCGGTAAGGGCTCCAATGCCGCCTCCGATAAGCATGCCGTTCAAAGTACGGGGACCGGCGAAGGCGTTCGTGGAAAGAATGAAAAAAAGTGATGTGGTGAGTAGAAAGATCTTTTTGCGGTTCATATTTCCTCCATTTGTAATGAATCTAAATAACGAACACGGGGTTCGTCAGTACAAGGGGAGAAGGTACAGCGAAAGGAGAGATTGTATAGCGGACGCCGGGGGACATCGGGGCGACATTATCGGAAAAACAATACGATATAATTGATCAGGGGCGAACCTGTTGTTCGATAAACTGACCGCTGCGACGATCCTGATATTTGATTGTAGCACTGGGCCGGGCACTGAGAGGGGCAGCAAACTGCACTGAAAATGTCTTGCGGCCGGGACTGCTTTTTTTCAGCAGCCAGGTTACAGATCGTCTATTTACCTTGCGCGCCGGTGGAGTTGTCCCTGTCACCCTGCAGCCTGGTGGAAGGTGTTGTTCAACGATCAACGTTCCCGTGGGCTGGTTTAAATTAACGACGAGCGTAGAACGGGTGCTTGAAGCTGACTGAAAAGAGGCATTCACTGCGAGGGCGATCCCCGGAGTTGTCAGAAAAAGGATAAAGAGCAGTTTTGCAATCTTATTTTTCATTAGAGGTCTCCCC
>JBFHIO010000432.1:0-2136 GCA_041596435.1 Desulforhopalus sp.
CCAGATAGTCATGGACGCGCTCACCAACCGTCCATATCTCTGGTTTAACTGGCAGGGCTGAGAATGTCTGCACAGCAAAACTCGCCACCACATCATTAAACTGGCCCACGAGCCCCTGATCCGAGCCAAACACGACTGCACTGACCGCAGAGGCCTCTTTTGCCAGCGAACCTTCAGGGCGTAACGAAAGATTTCCTTTTTCTCGAAAGCATGCCCCCAGCCCAAGTTCCACCGTCCTGTGGTAATCGCTCAACGCACGCACAGATCTTTCATATTGGCCTATGCTTGAAGCAGCTACAGCCTTCATGGTGCGGACAACAGATTGCAGCTCCCCTGCCCCGCTGATCTGCCGACTGAGACTCGCTATAGTATCACTCATCACGTATCTGCATGTTTCGCCCCGGTGTTTTGGGGCAGACAGAGTTGTTTTCTCCTGTCAATCTCATCTGCAAACCTCTGTTATGAGTTGGGCCGTTTGATCCTGCCCGGTGGTTGATCCTCCGCTTGAATAGCGGATTCCCCTTGAGACTGAAAACGTGCGCAAGACTCGCGGGCTATGCGAATAATCAATTCACGATCCTCTTTACTCATCTTCTTGCCGGACTCCAAGCGCTCAAGAACATCCTGGGGAATATCGGCAGCTGCTTTCTGAACAGCCTGTTCAGCATCCATCATCCGGGCAAGTGGCACGCTGTCGAATATTTTCGCGGTCAACGCCAGCAATACTGCAATCTGCGTCGGCATGGATAATGGTTTAGATTCCGGCTGCTTGAGACAGGCGCGAATCCGCTTCCCGTGTTCGATTCTGGCTCGGGTAACCTCATCGAGACGGGCGCCAAACCGGGAAAAGGTTTCAAGTTCTTCAAACTGCGCATAGGCGAGCTTGAGGTCGCCGGCCACCGACCGATAGGCTGCACGCTGCGCTTTGCCGCCAACCCGCGAAACGGATTTACCGACATCAATCGCTGGCAGCACACCGAGTTCGAACAAGGCAGGTGAGAGGTAAATCTGTCCATCGGTGATGGAAATCAGATTGGTTGGAATGTAGGCCGAAATATTTTGTGCTTCAGTCTCAATAATGGGCAGAGCAGTGAGCGAGCCGCCTCCGAGTTCCTCACGAAGATGCGTTGCCCGCTCCAGCAGCCGGGAATGGATGTAAAAGATATCGCCTGGAAAAGCTTCACGCCCGGGAGGACGACGCAACAGCAGCGACAGTTCACGATAGGCACGTGCGTGATGGGTGAGATCATCGTAAACGATCAGCACATCTCGACCTGCCTCCATAAAAAATTCGGCAATACTGGTCGCAGCATACGGAGCAATATATGAAAGACCTGGCGGATCATTTCCCTCTGTAACAACCAGAACGGTATACTCCATGGCACCTTTCTGCTGCAGGGTTGCCAGAACTTTGGCAATGGTTGCTCCCCGCTGGCCAATGGAGCAGTAGACACAGAGCACATCCTTGCCGCGCTGATTCAAGATGGTGTCGATGGCAATGGTGGTCTTGCCCGTCTGACGGTCCCCGAGAATCAACTCTCGCTGGCCTCTGCCAACAGGAATGAGCGCATCAATAACTTTGAGACCGGTCTGAAGCGGTTCCGTAACGGGAGCGCGGTCCATGATGGCCGCGGCACGGCGTTCTATGGGCAGACGTTTGCTCACAACCACCGGACCGTTATCATCCAGGGGGCGGCCAAGCGGGTCAATAACCCGCCCCAGCAGTCCCTCTCCTGTGCCAACGTCCATCACCCGCCCGGTACGCTGCACTTCATCGCCGGCATGCAGATGCGAATAGTCGCCAAAAAGGACAACGCCTATTTCACTGGGGTCCACGTTGAAAGCGACACCGAGAACATCCCCTGGGAATATCACCAGTTCATCGGAACCAACCCCGGGCAGGCCTGACACTTTGGCGATGCCGGTGGCGACACTGATGATCGTCCCCGTCTCCCGCAGCCTCAGTTGCGGAGAAAAGGTCTCCCGCACCTCGCGCATCCCGGCAAAGGTGGTGTCAAAGAGGGTTTCAAGATTGTCAGATGCCATTTTCATGAACTCGTTCTTTCCTGTATTAATTGTGCGGATGTCTGCCCATCATTGGTTTTAGGCTGCTTTTTTTCTTGCAGGAGTTCGTCC
>JBFHIO010000433.1:0-2130 GCA_041596435.1 Desulforhopalus sp.
AGCCTGCGGGAGGATTAACCTCTGTTATTTTTTTACGAACTATGGGGTGGAGAATTCCTTCAAGTTCTTCACGCAGGCTCTTGTCAGCAAAAACTGCCCTGCTGAGTGCCCGGCGATTGAGGCTGCCATCTTTTCCAAGAAATTTACTCCCACTCCCACAGACAAACGTGTCAAATCCTTCATGTCCGGGGGTCAGTTCCTGTCTGCAGACAGCATCACTTGAGATAAAGACTGCTGGCAGTAACGCCGCGAGAATTCGTGCGATGGTGCTCTTTCCACTGCCAAGACCACCGGTCACTGCAATCATCATTTCATTTCACTCCGGAGCTGCGTCAATGTATTTTGGAAATCTGGCCAGAGAGGAGCTGTGATATTCAGTGTTTCTCCAGTAACGGGATGGACAAGGGTAAGGGTTGAGGCGTGGAGCATCTGCCGCGGAAAGAGCTCTGCTCTTTGCTGTCTACGACTGCCGCCGTACACCTGATCTCCAGCAACCGGAAATCCCTCCCCTTCAAGATGAACACGAATCTGGTGGGTTCGCCCGGTCTCAATTTCAACCCGCAGCAGAGAAAACCCGTTAAAAGTTTCTTCTAACTGCCAGTTGCTGGCTGCATATCGGCCACCCTGCACCAGAGCCATTTTCTGCCTGCGCACCGGATGGCGGCCAATGGGCGCGACCACCCGTCCCTTCTCCTGCGGAGGGACCCCACAAACAATGGCGAGATAGATTTTCTGCAACTGATGGTTTTTAAAGAGAGTGGAGAGAGCCCGGTGAATTTCAGGTGTCTTTGCGACCACCATAACGCCGGAAGTATCCTTGTCAAGACGATGAACAATACCCGGCCGATCCGGATCTCCCGCTGCACTGATTTGTTTACAGTAATGCAGCAGGCCGTTGACAAGCGTCCCCTTCGGATTGCCACTCCCCGGATGAACAACCAGACCAGGAGGTTTGGAGAGAAAGAGGAGGTGTTCATCCTCGAAGAGAACAGGGAAATCGATAGGTTCCGCCAGCAATTTCCCGGGAGATGACGCCCGCTCAGGGATATCACAGAGGACCTTTTCCCCCGCCTTCAGGCGGTAACTGGATTTTTTGGTCAGCAAGTCTACCAGAACCGCCCCTTCGCGAACAGCCGTTGACAGCACACTGCGGGAATGTTCAGGAAATTTGAGCGCAAGAAACTGGTCAAGCCGCATTCCTGCGACAAAGGTATCTACAAAAAGTGAGCCTGAGCCAGTATCTGGTGTTAGTACTGTAGCAGGTTGAGTGCGGTGATCAGTCATGGAATGAATAGATGGTGAAGCCCCTCCACAGGGCGTGGAAGGCTTCACCTCAGGAATAGAACATCAGGAAAAGATAGCTTCAATATCCTTACTTACCTCGTCTTCTTTAACATCTTGAGCGAGGGAAAGCTCTTTGACCAGCAGATTGCGGGCGGTATCAAGCATTTTCCGCTCACCGTAACTGAGGTCTTTGTCAACGCTGAGCAAAAAGAGGTCACGAAGAACAACAGCCACTTCCCGCACAGAACCGGTCTTGATTTTTTCCATATACTCACGGTAACGGCGATTCCATGTCTGAGTTCCCAGCTCAACATCTTTTTCAGAAAGAATAGCGAAAATGCCAGCAACTTCGTCTTTACCGACAATTGCGCGCAATCCGACGTTTTTGCTGGTACTGGTGGGGATCATAATTCTCATTCTGTTCTCAAGGATCTCAAGAACGTAGAACAAGTGATCAGCCCCGGCAACCTGTTTTGTTTCAATATCTTTGATGACACCAACACCATGGGCCGGATACACAGCCATATCGCCTTTTGCAAACACTGGAATCTCCTTTATGGACTACAAGGGTTTGAGAGAACCGGCGTCCCGAAATTGGGATGGGCAAGACAACAATACCCAGACCGCAAAGCAGCTAAAAGCTGAAATGCGACCCTGTACAAGACACTGTCAGCTGAAGAGACGGAGTTTGAATTGCAGTTTTTCCTGCAGGATTCTGCCGTCTGAGAATGCTCCTGGATGAACGGAAGAAAGGAAGGGAAAGAGCGCGACAGAGAGATTGCACAAATTACAACCGATTCCACTTTAAGAAAGTAATATAACATAAAAGTCGGCTTTTTGCCGTAC
>JBFHIO010000434.1:0-2123 GCA_041596435.1 Desulforhopalus sp.
ACACGCAGATCTTCCAACTCCTCAGCGTTAAATTCTGAGCGAATCTCACTCTCAATCTTTTGGAAGATCTCTTCAGTAAAATGCGCAGCTTCTTTTCCTTTTGGGGTCAGGGTGACGTTGATGATTCTATCGTCACCCTCATCTCGATTGCGGTCGATCAGCTCGGATGCCTCCATTTTTTTCACCATGTTTGTAACCGTGGCAGGTTTTATGTGGAGGCCGAGCGCAATTTCCCGCTGGGACAGCCTGTGATGTCTCTGCAGAGCTGTCAGGATTCGCGCCTGTCCGAAGTGAATTCCTTGTTCACCGAGGGAACTTCTCAGTCTGTCATTTAACAATTTTCCGATGTGCATGAAAAGGTGCATTATTGGTCTGTCTTTTGTCTCTTTCGACATGTTGACCTCGTGTTAATTTTTTAGCAGACTAATTATTAACTAGCTAATTGTCAAGAGTGCTCCGCGTTGTGGTGAACTCCTCGGAGGCGGCGGGCTGGCTTTGAGGTCAGAAAATCATCTTCGATGGCAGCCAGGTGGCAAGTGCAGGGAAGAGAAGGAGCAGGAGAACAACAGCAAGTACCGCGAGCAGGAAGGGGGTAACACCTTTGAACACAGTCTCAACCTTCACGTCTTTTGCAATACCGGTGATGGTGAAAATGTTGAGTCCAAGGGGCGGGGTGATCAGACCGGCCTGCATCATCAGTACGGAGACAACGCCGAACCAGATGAGGTCGCAGTGCAGGCTGGAGAGAATCGGCAGTACCACCGGCATGGTGAGCACCATCATGGAGATGGCGTCGAGGAAGCAGCCGAGAAAGAGATAAAAGATAATTATTGCCAGCAGAATGAAGACTGGTGCTACGCCAAGCTGGAGAACTTTGGCTGTCATCACCATGGGAATGGTGGAGAGCGCCAGAAAAGAGGTGAAGATGGATGCTCCGGTGACGAGGAACAGAGTCATCACTGATATGCGCAGAGACTCTTCCAGGATCGTCATCAGATTCTTCCAGCTCAGACTGCCGGTGAACAAGGCGTGAAAGAAGAGGATGGTTGCTCCCACCGCCCCCGCTTCTGTGGGGGTGAACACGCCGCCGTAGATTCCCGCCATGACAATAACAAAGACCGCAAGGGGCAGGATCAGATCCTTCAGGGCAACAAAACGCTCGTGCCAGCTGGCTTCGACATTTATCTGCGGCGCGGCCTGTGGCTGCAGTTTTACCCAGCCTGCCACCACTCCGCAGAAGACGACAGCCAGCAGCAGTCCGGGCAGAATTCCCGCGATGAGGAGCTTTCCTGTGGACTGTTCAGTGAGCATGCCATAGACCACAAAGCCGAGGCTGGGCGGAATGAGAAAACCCAGTGTTCCACCGGCAGCGACTGCACCCGTACTCAGCGCGTCGGAGTAGTGATGGCGTTTCATTTCCGGCAGGGCAATATTGCCGAGGGTGGCCGTGGTGGCAATTGCTGAACCTGAGACTGCTGAGAAGAGGGCGCAGGCGGCGATGGAGACAACCGCCAGTCCGCCGGGCATCTTCTGCATCCAGAGATTGAGGCAGGAGAACATCTTGCGGCTCAGCCCGGAGACCCCGGCAAACGACCCCATGACAATAAAAAGCGGGATGACCATGTAAGGATAGACGGCAACTTCGTCGTATACCATCATGGCGGTCATTGGCAGGGCCGAGTCAATTCCGGCGAGAACGGATATTCCGGCAAAGCCGGTGAACATCAGGGCAAAGGCAATGGGCATGCCGAGGCCGAGCAGCAGCAGCAGCAGGATAATGCCCAGAAGGCCCGCAGTAACCGGTTCCATCAGGCTCTCCTCAGTAGAATCTTACTGTAGTTGATCAGGTCAACAATAATCTCAAGGGCGAAGGATAAAAACGCCGGAACGACCAGCATCCTGAAGGGCCAGAGGGGAATGCGCAACATGTCGGAAACCTGTTCCTCTTCAACGGCGACAATCCACCCCTCCCGGACCAGGGCGAAGAGCAGAAAAAGGGTGAGCAGGGAAAGAAAAATCTCAATGCCCGCCTGTACTCTGGTCGGCAGTTTCTCCACCAGAAAGGTGATCCTCACATGGCCCCGGCACTGCTGGGTATAGGAGAGCCCCAGCAGGATGAAGGC
>JBFHIO010000435.1:0-2116 GCA_041596435.1 Desulforhopalus sp.
GCCCGCCCTCACCTTCGCCGCTTAATCTCATGCGGGCCCCGCTGTCAACACCTGCGGGAATCTTCAAAGAGACTGTTTTCTCTTTCTCAACAAGGCCTGTGCCGTCGCAGTCAATACAGGGATCCGTAATTTGCACACCCTCACCGTGACACTGCGGGCAGGTTGTACTCACCTGAAAGAAACCCTGTGAACGGATTACCTGGCCACGACCATTACACATGGAGCAGGTCTCCGGCTTGCTTCCCGGACGACTTCCGGTTCCGTTGCAGGTATGACAGGTTTCCCGCTTGCGCAGTTTCACCTCTTTGGTGACACCATGAACAGCTTCCATAAAGGAGATATCTACGTCATAGCGCAGGTCACTCCCTGGTGAAGGGCCATTTCTTCGGGCCTGACTTCTGCCACCGAAACCAAAAAGATCACCAAAGATATCACCGAACCCGGAGAAAACATCTTCTGCATTCCCGGGCCCGCTGTAGCCGCTGTTTTTCAGGCCATCATACCCGTAAGTATCATATATCTGCTTTTTCTTTTCGTCGCTGAGCACCTCGTAGGCTTCAGTGCAGGATTTAAACTGCTCCTCCGCTTCTTTATTCCCGGGATTCCTGTCGGGATGGTACTTCATGGCCAGTTTGCGGTAGGATTTTTTAATATCCGCACGACTCGCTGTCCGACTTACAGAAAGTATTTCGTAATAATCAACATTCATTATATATCGTCACACCTGGAATCAGATTTCAGGAATGTACCTCTCCTTTGGTAGATTCCTCTTCTTCTTTCTTTCCTTTGAAATGATTGGGAAGTTCATCAATATTCTTGAAAGTGACACTGCCATTAGCTATTTCCCGCAGCGTCATGACAATCTCCTGGTTTTTTCCCACGCTAAGGAAGGGTTCTCCCTGACGATGCTGACGAATACGTTTAACGGTGAGATCAACCAGATTAAAACGGTTATCATCACCGATTGCCTTCAGGCAGTCTTCACAGGTAATACGAGCCATAAGTTTTCCTTATTTTGCTTTAGTTTCAAAAGGGTTGTGCAGAAGCAGCGTCTGATTTCGGTCCGGGCCGACAGAAACGATATCAGCAGGGATCCCGGCGACTTCTTCAATCCTTTTCAGATAATTCCGAGCAGCTGCTGGTAACTGGTCCAGCGAAGTTGCAGAGGTAATATCTTCTTTCCAGCCTTCAATTGATTCGTACACGGGCTGAACAGCGGCAAGTTGACGAATATTGGTCGGCATGGAAGTGAGTTTTTTCCCGGCGAGATCGTAAGATACACCAACTTTGAGTTCTTTCATCCCGCTGAGAACGTCGAGCTTGGTAATAGCCAGTCCGGTAAGGCCATTGAGACGAACCGAGTCAGAAACCACAACGCCATCAAGCCAGCCACAACGACGGGGACGCCCGGTGGTTGCACCAAACTCGTGTCCGTTGTTCTGCAGCTCCTCACCAACGGAATCATTGAGTTCGGTGGGGAAGGGACCGGCACCAACACGGGTGGTATAGGCCTTGGTAATACCAACAACGGCATCAATGTGCGTAACACCGAATCCACTGCCTGTACAGGCGTTGGAAGCGACCGTGTTGGAAGAGGTTACAAAAGGATAGGTGCCGTGATCGACATCAAGATGCGTTCCCTGAGCACCCTCAAAGAGAATGTTTTTACCAGCCTTGCGAGCTTCATCAAGAGCAATGGAAACGTCACCAAGATAGGGCATGAGTTTTTCACCGCAGGTCATTACATGACGCAGCATCTCATCATAATTGATACCTTTCTGGCCATAGCGCTTTTCAAGGAGGAAATTTTTCTCTTCAACGCTGTTTTTCAATCTTTCCCGCAACAACGTTTCATCAAGGAGATCTCCGACTCTAATTCCGGTACGGGCGATCTTGTCTTCGTAGCAGGGCCCAATTCCACGACCAGTGGTTCCAATTTTCTTGTCGGAAGAGAGAGCAGCTTCGCCGGCCTGGTCGATCAAGGCATGATATGGCATGAGGAGATGTGCGCTCACACTGATCATCAATCTTTGGGGGGTAACGGTAAGTCCCTGTTTTTTGAGTTCATCCATTTCCTGCAACAGAACAGCCGGGTCAAGAACGACCCCGTTTCCGA
>JBFHIO010000436.1:0-2113 GCA_041596435.1 Desulforhopalus sp.
GGTGTGAACAGGTACCCGACCATAGAGCAATCGGGCATATCCTGCCGGTGGTTGGTCTACAGGGATATATGTTGGTATTCCAGGGAAGCCTGCATCCTCAATGTCTTCATTGTACAAAAGGACTTCAAAGTCTTCGGGTACTCCATATGGATCTTTGCCATCACGAATATGGATGCCATCTTCTTTTTTCAACTGCGCAAGGCTGAGACCTGCAACTTCAAGATTTTTATCGACCATTTCCTCAACTGTTTTTACCGGGATCTCATCTTTAAATCCTAGTCCAGTTGCAATGGCATTGGTGATGAATACCTGATCCTTCCTTTCAAACATAGGTTCAACTAATGGCATTCGTGCGGCAATATACTGCTGATGTTTCTCGGAAAAATCCCATTGTGTTCCTGTTTTTACAAGGTCGTATCGTTCGAGGTAACTTACCTCAGGCAGGAGAATGTCTGCGTACATGGTTGCATCTGTGGGCATTACGTCTACACACATAACAAAATCCATTTGGCGCAGGACATCTTTCATTTTTTCCTGGCCGGGGATGGTTTGTATCGGGTTCTGGCCCCAGATTACACATGCTTTGATAGGATATGGTTTGCCTGTAAGCGCTGCATCACGAATGAGTTCTGTGGGAGTTCCCGGAGGAGTATATGGGTAGATAGCCTCCTCTTCTTCATTGTAATTTAGGTTATGCTCAATACCATGATCATGCTTTGCCCAACTGATACCGCCAACTTTAGGATTTTTGCCAGGTACCCAGCCACCTTTCACATAATACGCACCGAGCAGTGCTGTGAGGCAGGCCAGTGAGCGCTGACGTTGGAAGTCATTGCCATACCAGGAGACATGCCGACCAGGGTGAATACTAACGTTTGGCGCATTTTCAGCCAATAGTTCGGCAACTTCTTTGATCTGCTCTGCAGGTACATCACATTCCTTAGCGGCTTTTTCAAGAGACCAGTCTTTAATCCCTTCAGAGAATTCGTCAAAGCCATCTGCGTATTCGTCAATAAACTCTTCATCGTATTTTTTGTTTTTTACGAGATAGTTCATGACAGCAAGCATAAATGCAGTATCTGTTCCAGGTTTGATTTTTACCCAGATATCAGATTTTGCTGCCGCGGCAGAATAGCGTGGATCTACAACAATCAGCTTGGCACCATTCTGCAGACCTTTAATGTAACTCTTTACATGAGATACATGAATGTTTTCGCCGATATGTGAGCCAAGGAGAAAGATAGCCTTGGCATTAGGCATGTCGACTTTTTCGCCAGGGGCTTTGCCGATAGTAGCAATGTAGGCGGTGTCACGGATTCCACGACATTGAAAGAAGGAAGCCTCACTCACGTTGTGAGTTCCGACCGTTCGTTCAAAAAAGTGCATGGGATATTTGGCTGTAGACCCATGGGGAAAAACACTGATTCCATGGGGACCGTATTTGTCCATGACACCTTTAAGGCGAGAGGAACACTCTGCTAAAGCCTCATCCCAACTGATTCTTTTCCAGACAGGATTGCCACGTTCACCAACATTTTTTAATGGATATTTCAAACGATCCGGATCGTAAAGCAATTTGATACCAGCATTACCCCTGGCACAGATTGAGCTTCCGTTATCAATTGATTTAGGATTTCCTTCAAGTTTAATGAGTCTGCCTTCACGCTTTTTACCAATGAGCTGGCAGCGCCAGAAACACATTTCGCAAATACCGCCGGCGACAGTTTCTTCATGCAGGGAGCCTTTAGGTTCAAGTGGGGATTGAACAAACCCGGTGTCTGCGGACACAACTTTGGAAAGCGGTATGGAAACAGCTGCCAAAGAGGCAGATTGCAGAAATCTACGCCTCGTCAAGTTGAATGCCATGTTCCTCTTCCTCCTTCGTTAAATAATCAATGAGTTGAACAATTACAGAATAAAACGGGTGGTTTGACTCCTGCTTTACTCTCGCGTGAAATTTGGCAAACCATGGAGCAAATATGGTTTTAAGGAATTCTGCTTCAGCCTGGTGGTCATCGTCATCCGCAAGGTGGGACAGGAACTCAAGCTGGTGAATGATATGATCTGGAAGGTCTGCCCCATCTTTCAGGGAATACCCGTATGAGGTATAGAA
>JBFHIO010000437.1:0-2111 GCA_041596435.1 Desulforhopalus sp.
GGTGTATGCCGAAACTCTTCCCATGATGGCAGTCATGGTCGAGGTGGCCACATTGCCTGCTTCATTGATGGGTTGGTTGGTGCGTATGGCGGTTACCAAATCGATATGCTCCTGGTTATAGGGATTCATCATCAGTCCTTTTTGCGGGACATTTTCCTCATCTAATGGGTAGGCATATTCCCAGATGATCTCTTTGTTGAGATCCTCTATCTGGTTCTTGCAGTTGGAGGCTCCTTTGGTTCCCTGAATCCATTCTGAAACATTGTTGGAACAACCATTGATTTGCCGACACATACTGTGCATGTGTGTATGGTCTTCAAAGGTGAAGTCTACGGAAAAATTATCGTATTGGTCGCCGGTTATGCGTCTTAGGCGTGACCCAAAACCGGTGGCGCTTATAGGATGGTCGCCTTTGAACCAGTGAATTACATCCAGGTTGTGAACGTGTTGTTCCACGATGTGATCGCCTGATAGCCAGCACCAGTTTACCCAGTTGCGGATCATGTATTCCATTTCGCTCCAATTGGGATTAGGATCCCGGTGCCATAACTTTCCTCCATTCCAATAGACATTGGCCGATGTTATCTCACCAATGCTGCCTTGGGCCACCTGTTGCCAGGTGTGGGTGTAATCGCGCTGGTGACGACGTTGCGTGCCGGCTACCACACTCAGGCCGAGGCCTTCAGCTTTTTTACCCGAGGCCATTATCGATCGAATTCCTACGGGGTCGACCGCAACAGGTTTTTCCATAAATACATGTTTGCGAGCCTGCACGGCTGCTGCAAGATGCTCTGGCCTGAAATAGGGTGGGGTCGCTAAGATTACCAGGTCGACGCCTGAATCAATGACCTTTTGATAGGCGTCAAATCCCACGAAGCACATCTCATCGGCGATTTCCTGATTCTTTTTCTCAAAGAGCAAATTTTTCGCCTCCAACAGGCGGTCTTCAAGGACGTCACCCAAAGCCACGATTTTTAAATTAGGACCTGCTTCCAGAAATTGCTGGGCAGCACCAGTCCCACGTCCGCCACAGCCAATAAGACCGGCTTTTAATAAGGGCCCGTCGGGTGCCTTGTCCAGAAATACTGGGATTTCTACGCTCTTTCGTGAGCAGCTTGTAATTAGGGACGGAATCACCACTGCAGCCGCACTGCCAGCTAATGCTTTTCCGAGAAAGCTTCTTCGGTTTATAAAACTTTGATCCATGAGATTTAAATTTATTAGAATTTATTGGTCATTACCTGTTTTTTCATCAAACTCGCATACTACCCGAAAACCTACGTTAGGACAATCTGAATACCACCATATGGATTTGGGAATCTGAGGGTCTGTTTTCATCCAGGCATCACTTTGGGTATGGCTCCGTGCCGCACATCTCAACTTCCCTGCATCATCGCGAAACGATCCCCCTCTGATCACCCGTTCCTGACCACTTTCAGGCCCTCGGGGATTTACAAGCTGTTCCCCGCTGTACTTTTTGTAGGTATCAGGTTGATACCAGTCGCTGCAAAATTCTGCCACGTTCCCCAGCATGTTTTTTAGCCCGAAAGGGTTAGGCATAACCCGATCTGGTTCCTGAGTTTTTCCGGGACTGTTTTCGTTGTAGATGACGTAAGAATTTATGGTGGAAGTATCATTGCCCGCTAATAGAGCCCAGAGGCCGGTTCTCTTGAATTGTTTGGGATTTCCCTCAAAAAAATAGGGGGTTTGTGTTTGAGCCCGGCAGGCATATTCCCACTCGGCTTCGCTGGGCAACCGGTAGTGTTTGCCAGTCACCTTAGAGAGCCACTTGCAGTAAGTCTCAGCGGCGTGAAAACGCATGGTAATAGCCGGTCGACGGCCCATTCCCCAATTTTGATCCGGCTGTCCGTAAGGGGGGGTCGCCCCTACAATGGCATCAACATCCTCTCCCTCTGCGGAGCGGAGACCTTCCGTGTCGGTGGAACGCCCTTCGCCAGAAGTCTGTCGGTAAAACTCCAGGTATTCGTCCCAGGTCACTTCCACCTCTGCCATGAAAAAAGGACTTATTTTTACCTCTTTTACCGGGCCTTCATCTTTATTCCGGAATGGCTCGGAGGTGGGACTGCCCATTTTAAATTCCCCTCCCGGAA